>ONXK01000001.1 GCA_900321785.1 uncultured Lachnospiraceae bacterium
ACAAACAGTATCTTTATCATAAATCATATCCTCATGTACCTGGCATCCCGAAAGCTCCCTATCTTTTTTATCTCCCCTTTTTTCTGAAGCTGTCCAAGTACCAGCTCCACTGTTCTTACACTGATATCAGGGACTTTCTCTGCTATTTCCTGCTTTGAGATCGGCACCAGCGAATTCAGCACAACAGCTCTCACTCTTTCTGATTTTTTTGCTTTATGCAACGCATCATCGATAAAGCGGTCATCCAGTTCCTTGTAGCAGCGATACAGAATCTGCATGAAATTGATCATAAAAGGGGTGTAGTCATTTTCATTGCTTTGCCAGTTGAGCGACGACTTCTCCAGTGCCTCGTAATACGCTTCCCTGTACCTGTTAATCTGCTGTTCTATGGAAATATACCTGCCGATATCGTAGCCATGCTTATACAGAAGAAGGATTGTGAGCAGTCTGGACACCCTGCCGTTTCCATCCGAAAAGGGGTGAATGCACAAAAAATCCAGAACAAGGCATGGGATCACAAGCAAAATCGGGATATCACTATCCTGCCTGGCATCCATATAAGCCAGAATAAGCTGTTCAATCGCATCAGGCGTCTCTGCTGCTTCTACAGGTCTGAATCTAACCCGCCGCTTTCCATCAGGAGTATACTCCATAATCTTCCCGCTTCCTCCACAGAAACAGCACCCGTTATCATCCTGTGCATCTGTAAGAGAAAATCTTCGGTAAGATCCATTGTCCTGTACCCATTGTGAATCATGGAAAGCGCGTCTTTATACCCGGAAATCTCCTTCTCATCATGGGAAACAGGAACAGCACCTTTCACCAGATCCAAAATGCGGTCGTCTGTCGTCACAATTCCCTCAATTGCATTACTCCCCTTTACAGATTCAACGATTGCCCTCTGTTTCAGCGCATCAAATGCCTTCGGATTCTGTTTTCTGCGTATAGTTTCCTTTGCGTTCAAATCAGAAATAACATTGGAAATACTGACGATCTGACCCGGTATATGATTTTTCAAAAAGCTGTAATCGAATGTTCTCATGCGTCCCCCTTTACTTACTATATATTACCAAATTTTAGTAAGTAAATCGAGCCCTATCATCACACTGGCAGTGTTCCCTTGACACATTCCGCCGCAAACCAGATAATGAATTCGTGCATAAATCACTGTGCAAGGTACACGATACCGACAATCGCGGTACCGATATTCGGGCAGCAGGAGGTAGAAGCTATGTCGACTGGAGCAGCCGGAAGTATCATAATGGATGTGACCTCTTTGTTCTTCATGGGAGGTCTTTTGATCTATACCTCTCTGTATCGGCAGCGGGGCAGACTGGACGATCGGCTGTTTTTTGCCCTGGTGCTGGTCAATATGGCGCTGGCAGTCGCGGACGCCCTGACCTATCTCTGGGAGGGCAGTGCCAACCCTTCCGTCCGGGTCCTGATCATGATTGGAAATATCGTTTTTTACGCTGCATTTGAGTTGTTTCCCTATTTTTATCTCCTCTATCTGGATTTCCGTGTCTACGGGAGCAAGGACCGGCTCCGGAAGCTGAAAGTTCTGTACGGTATTCCGTGTTTCGTCATTCTTGCCATGTTACTGCTGAATCTGTGGACCGGGTGGCTTTTTGTGATCGGGGAGGACAATCTTTATTATTACGGGCCCGTTCACAATCTGGTCTTTGTGCCGGTGGTCCTCTATTTTCTGGTCTGCCTGGAAAGAGTGCGAAAGCTCAGCCTGCGCCTGGTCTGTCTGGGGACCCTGGTCATAGTCTCCAGGATCCTCTGGGGAATCTGGTTCAGGGGGATCTCTTCTACCGCCTTCACTTACACCCTGTACCTTG
Organism: uncultured Lachnospiraceae bacterium; assembly: GCA_900321785.1. Taxonomy (GTDB): domain Bacteria; phylum Bacillota; class Clostridia; order Lachnospirales; family Lachnospiraceae; genus CAG-791. The sequence continues at coordinate 1,845 of ONXK01000001.1, forward strand.
TCTGCACGCATATTTATGTGATGGATCAGTCCATTTACGAGGAAAATGAAAAAGCGGCGCAGCGGATCAACGCGCGCCCTTTAACAAAGTAATGAGGAATTGAAATGAATGCGATCGTCGGAAATGCTATCGTATCCTGTTATGTGGACGCAGCTGCGCTCCTGGTCATGGTCCTTTTGCTGCTCCTGTCGGAGCGCCTTCGCAGTCGCCGGACTCGTTCGCTGCGGCTCTTCTATCTGCTCAGCTGCGTGGTCACGGCAGCCTGTGTTTTCAGCTTCGTCTATGACGCGATGTACGAACAGACCATGCCGTGGTGCCGTACAGCTGCGCTGATCGCGCGGACACTCCGCTGTTTCGCGGTTCTGTGCATCCTTCAGCTGTGGCTGATCTATGTTCAGAGCAAACTATACGGTAAGAAGGACTGGAAATCAGCCTCTTCCCGGGCTCTTGCGGCCCCCATTGTTCTCTACGCGGTCCTTTTTATCATCAATCTGTTTACCGGGATCATCTTTGTGATCGGGGCGGACAACCGGGCTGTTCTCAGACCGCTCTACTATGTAATGTACATCATGGAGACGGTATATTTTGGCCTGTCCGCTGCTTATGTACTGGTTTTTGACAAAAAAGCGAAGAAGGACCGCTTCTTTCGCATCACGCCCATGATCCTGTCCGTGCTGACGGGCCTTGTTCCGATCCTGTTTACCCCCTTTGACACGAGCATGCTGGGGTTCTCGGTCGGTCTGACGCTGCTGTACTTTTCCATGATCACGGAGCTGCGCTACGTGGACGAAGAATCAGGGCTCTACAACAGGAGTTATCTGGCCTATCTGTATGACATGGCCCTGATCGGCAAAAAGGATGTAAAGAGCGCCCTCATCCTGGAAACGGACGGAGACAGGGAGGCAGGATTTGAAGTCCTGCGCAGCTCCCTCCATGAAAAGGGGGATGTGATCAGGGCAGAAGCGGCGCGCTTTTTCATGTTCTCCGACTCTGACAGCCGCTCGACCATGCAGTATCTGACCTCCCTGGTGGACGAGGCGGTCGACAAATATCATAAGGAGCACCCGGACGGAAAGCTCAGTATTACAACGCGCTGCCGCATGCGGACAGGCGATGAAGATGTGATCACTTTCCTTCAGACAGTCACGGAAGAAAAAGAGGCCGGAGATACGATGAAGGGCATCGTGTCCATGATGTCGGAACTGGACCGGCTGGATAAGGAACTCAAGCTGGCGGCGGACATCCAGGTCAACATGCTGCCGATGATTTTTCCGCCCTTTCCCGACCGGACGGAGTTCGAACTCTTTGCCTCCATGACGCCGGCCAAGGAGGTGGGCGGCGATTTCTATGACTTCTTTTTGATCGATCCGGACCATCTGGCGCTGGTGATCGCGGACGTGTCCGACAAAGGAATCCCCGCCGCGCTCTTTATGATGGTCTCCAAGACGCTTATCAAAAATCAGCTGATGAGCGGGTGCGATCCGGCTAAAGCCCTCACAAATGTTAATCTGCAGCTCTGCGAGAGAAACTCCTCGATGATGTTCGTCACAGTCTGGCTCGCGGTGCTCGAGATCTCCACCGGCAAGGGACTCGTCTGCAACGCCGGACACGAAAATCCCTGCGTCCGCAGGGCCGCAGGGACCTTTGAAGAGATCCGCTATAAGCACGATATCGTCGTCGGGATCAGTAAGAGGGCAAAATACAACAACCGCGAATTCCAACTCTCCCCCGGGGACAGCCTGTTTGTCTACACAGACGGCGTGACCGAGGCGACAAACCCTGCGCTGGAGCTCTTTGGAGAGGCGCACCTTATCGAGACCCTGAATCTGGCAGAAGCGGAGAAACCATCAGAGGTCATCTGCTTCGTCCGCAGCGCGCTGGAGCGCTTTGCAGGAGGCTCGCCCCAGTCGGATGATATCACCATGCTGTGTTTTAAGTACCTGGGGTGAACCGGGGCGGCTGCTGTGACAGAAAATGAGACGCAGGTTTCAGTGTTTGGTTGTATACCGCTCAATCCAATCCAAAATCTGACAGAGCCTCTTCTGCTGATATCATAATCGCATTGACATCAGATCCCTCGATATCGAGTCCAACCGCCTCTAATTTTCTGACATCCTGAATGCCATAGTAATTTTGAGCCAGTGCTTTTACATATCCGAATCCGTAATCTTCCGGCACATAACAGCCTCCGGCTGTAGTCACATAATAAAGGCTCTTCGCACTGCATAAACCGATCGGTATGCCTTCCTCTGAATACTTGAAGGTAATTCCCACCACATTGATCTGTTCCAAGTACTGCTTCAGCATTGCCGGAAAGGAAAGATCCCAGTATGGTGCTGCTATCACAATGGTTTCTGCTTCGGAGAACTGCCGTGCCCGATCAAACAATGGATTTTGCCAATCACCCTTTGATATCAGCTGATCCCTTTTGTTGAGATATTCTTCGTTGCTTGTAGGGAACGCGATCTCTACCAGACGAACTTCTTCAAACGGTCTGCCCAGCTTCGAGAGCAACTTCCCGGCTAATCTTCGTGTCCTGGACTCTTTTCGCACACAGGCATTTACAAATAGTATTGATTTTTCCATAAAGCACCTCACAAAACCTCAACCAAGGGACGGTCCTTTTGTATCTGTCCCCTTGTGTCTTTTTTATACGCAGACCCGTATCTCCGAATCGCTCTTTTGCCGTCTTATTCCCGGGATGTCAATGAAGTGATCCGGGATATCCCCGTTTGTGTAGGTAATCAGCTGCTCCAGCGGCAGTATGGAAAGTGCAAAATCCACATCCGTATGAAACGCAGGGGCTGCGCCAATAAACGCAGGGGCTGCGCCAATATATTCACGATAACTGCTTGCAGAACAGTCCTCAGGCCGTACACAGCAAATCCACAGCGCAGCCTGTATCTATTCAGCAGCGACAGGAACTTGTCCTCGTCCTGCTGATCCTCAAAACTCACCTGTCGGTCAACGCCGCGCAACATTACATGATATATGTTGGAGTCTCTGATTTTTCGAGCCTGTCTTCCCATAAAACACCCCCCGACAGCCAGTTGTACACATATATGATTATATAGACATATAGCGTATAACTGATTGATGGGGGTGTCAACTGTAAACAAGGGGACAGATACAAAAGGACCGTCCCCATATTTCACAGATTCAGCGTCATCTCATACACCCGCACGCGTTCTTTGACCAAGGCAGGCGGATAACGCATCACCCACAGCGCATGTACCCCGATTTCGGAAGAATACTCCGTAATGCCGTGCTCCGTCATATAGGCTTCGACTTTTCCGCGCAGCTGATTTATATTATGGCGCCGATTTGAATGATCGGCGATCAGCCGCCCCTTATAATCTGCGATGTCGCCGCTCAGATCAATTATGCATCCGGCATCCTTTTCCCAAACATACAGACGTCCGTCCTCATAGCGGATTGTCCGGCATGCGCCGTCATAATGCTCTCCTTTGACTGACTCCCAGCCGGAGTAGTCCTTTCCGACACAAGCGTTGTCACCCAGGAAAAACTTCATCCTGGTGTTGACCTTCTCCATAAAGTTGTCGGTTCGGGGAATAGCGCTGTTCATGTTTCCCTTGTCATGTGTAGTTGTGTTCGTGCACATTTACTCTTCTCCTCTCTCATTCGGATATAACAACTGTGTTCCTACAAAGAGGGAGAAACCGCGCAAAAACAGCACCCATCGCCGTGACAGGTGCTGTGATCATCAAATCTCTCACCCATCGCTCAAGCTTTAGCACCTTGCCGTACTGGCAGGTTGCTGTGCGGTCATCGAGCTTGTCTCTCGCGCACTCTTTATAGGCATATTCTATTGTAAAAGGTTATATCTGCTGTGTCAATGTGATTCAGGCCTCTCTGTTTTCACGGGTTTATCCAAATCCGTGATTTCAGTTTTCCTTCTCCGATTAAGCCGCAGACAAAACCACCGATGCAGCCTCCTTCATCAGGCGAATGTACCGATGGTTTATATTTGAGCTATATCACACGTCGGTACCTGACCCCATTAAATTTCTATTAACGCAGTTTATTCTTTCTTATTGGGGTCAGGCACCAAGGTTTATAATTACATCCACAAAAACAGCCTTTGCTTCTGGATTTCAGTCCGGATCAGGGGGCAGCCCTTTGTTCCACATAATACCCGATTGGGTACAATATGCCGGCGCATTTATTGACAATATACCCGAAAGGGATTATTATAGTGCGCATAGAGAATTAATATACCTGATAGGGAGTATATCATGAGTACGATTGGTGATTATATTAAGCAGGAAAGAAAAAAGGCAGGGCTTTCGCAGGAGGAATTCGCACTTCGCGCAGGACTTGGACTTCGATTTGTCCGGGAATTGGAACAGGGAAAGGAAACGGTAAGAATGGATAAAGTAAACCAGGCCTTGAAAATGTTTGGAATGGAGGCAGCTCCCGGAAGGATTAGAAATGAGTGAGAGTTACAGGAAAGCAACGGTTTATGTGCAAAAGATACCCGCAGGCAGACTGGAAGAGACAGAGGATGGTTACAGATTTGCTTATTTTCCTGAATATTGTGACGGAGAAGGGGCAATCGCAGTAAGTCTGACCCTTCCTCTTCGCAGGGAGCCATACCAATCAAAGGTTCTGTTCTCCTTTTTTGACGGATTGATCCCGGAAGGATGGCTTTTGAGGATCACACAGGAGACATGGAAACTTGACTACAGGGACAGGTTTGGAGTACTGCTGGCAGCTTGCGGTGATTGTATCGGAGATGTCAGCATTCAAAGAGAGGGGTGACGATGCGTTGCTTGTGCTGTGGAAGGGAAATGTCCGGAAAAACCTCTGAGATGGAACGGGAAAGCCGCTGGCATAAAAGATGTATAAAGGCTTTCTTTGGAACAAACACAATGCCTGTGCTTGATCTGACGGAGGAGGGATTGGTGCAGCTCGCGTCAAGAATGACCGGCAAGGGATTGACAGTTCCCGGCGTCCAGAAGAAGCTGTCGCTGCACTTATCACAAGATCCGGATTGCAGGCTTACAATTGTGGATTATCCGACAGGCTATATTTTGAAGCCGCAGACGTCAGAGTATCCGTATCTGCCGGAATTCGAAGACCTGGTAATGAGACAGGCGAAGATCGCAGGTATACGAACTGTACCGAATGCGCTGATCAGGGTGGGAAGCGAGAATGCATATATTACCCGGAGAGTTGACCGGCAAATCGGGCAGGGACAGGTTCAGATGTATGCGATGGAGGATTTCTGCCAGTTGTCCGGAAGGCTGACAGAAGACAAATATAAAGGATCCTATGAGAGATGTTCTGATCTTATAACGCAATACTCGATGCATCCCGGTCTCGATCTGGCAGAGTTTTTTCTGAGAATAGTGTTTTCCTTCATAACCGGGAATTCTGATATGCACCTGAAAAACTTCTCATTGCGGGAGATGACGCCAGGAAAAAGAGATTTTATCCTTTCAGATGCTTATGATCTCCTGCCGGTCAACATTGTTTTGCCGACAGATAAGGAGCAGACAGCGCTGACCCTGAACGGAAAGAAGAGGAATCTGAGGAAAAAAGACTTCATTGCTCTTGCGCTGCGATGCGATTTGGCAGAGAAGACAGCGCTTCGTATGATAGCCGGCTTGATCGGAAAGAGAGAAAAGCTGGAGCAGCAGATAGACGCTTCATTTTTGCCGGAAAGCGAGAAGGCTAAAATGAGGGACCTGATGGAAGACAGAATAGAAGTGCTGTTGTGATTTGAACGGGTGACGCTTTCTCGTTCAGATTTTGCGTAGCATGCTTCTGCTTATTAATCGCAATAATCTTCACAACCGGAGAAGGACTATTTACTCATCTGCAGGTATGAGTTCATATTCCTCCGTTCCTGTGGGATTTCCAGGAAACACATTAAATTACAAGGGCTCCAGGCAAAAAGGAATGCAACGTCTATTTTCCTGCTTTTTTGACCTACAGGAGTGTTTGTTGCAAAATATAAATGCACAGAGGAGGACTTAAAAATGACGAATACAAATACACTCACGATGGACGATCTTTACCAGGTAACAGGAGGAATTGCAGGGAGATAGCAGATGACAGCCGCTTCCTTAACCGTCTGAATCACTCAACCGACCGCTGGGGCGCCTGGAAATGCTGGTGCAACTCCTCAATAAAGGGGAAAGTACATAATGCATGGCTTAAACTGGGAATTGATACAAAACTCGATGCTTGTGCTACAGGAAAAGCAGGCGGGCGTAATAAATACTACCTGAATGGAGTTGAGATCACTCAGGCACAAGCACGCCAACATGCCATGGAAGTTACTGGACACTATATGACAAACTCAGAGTGGAAGTAAAACGTTATTTTTGATACAAAGCTCATATGTACGATTAGCCCGGAAACCGTTTGATTTTTCCGGGCTTTTCTGTATTTTGACCAGTATGAAAAGGCATTACTTCCTTAACGTGGATATCATTCTCTGGTTTTAACCCACCGTACAGGGATACACTGCAGTTGGGGTTAGAGGCTGGTCGGCATATTGGAATTATTATTCCATTCGGTTGACGCCTGCGCAGCTTATTATATTAATTGCATTAATATTGATCGATCGCTTCCCGATAGCAAAAAAAGTGAGACAGAGGGTCGGACCCTATGTCTCACCGTTTCAGCCATTGCCCATTCGAGCCTATTTGACCTTCAGCTTTACAGTTGTGTACCCGGATTGCGGGCCGGCTTTCTGAGAATCCAGCTTCTCGAGAGAGTAACCGTCCGGCACGCTGGTGACAGCGACATCATACGTGTGCATCCCGCTGGTCATGAAGTATGCGTAGCCGCTTTCATCTGTTGTCACTTCCCTTTCCGTCCCATCATCCGACGTAAACTTCAAGGTCACGCCGCCGACGTACTCCTTGCCGTCATGGGAATTCACCTGGTAAAGATAAGCGGGAGAACCGTCATAATCGTCCCCCATAAAGGACGTCACAAGCGCCTCGAAGGCTTCTCCACTGCGAATCGTGCCGGATACGCAGAATACCGCCTTCCTGTTCCTGTCTATGACCATCGTGGTGGGATAGCCTTTCACAGGGACAAAATCGAATGTCTCTTCTCCTCCTGTGATTCCCATAGGGAAACTCAGTCCGTGTTCTTCTTTATAAGAAGCGACGTCCTCCATCGTTTCATCGGAGTCTCCGGACAGGGAAATGATTTCCAGCTTGTCATTGTACTTCTGGTAGTTATTCTCAAATTCAGGAAATTCGATCTCACAGGGGCCGCACCAGGTCGTGAAAATATTGAGCACGACGACTTCCTTCTCTTCAAGGATCCTGGACAGCGTGCATTTTTCACCTTCCGTCGTTGTCACAGTGAAATCCGGTACCTCACTGCCGATGATACCCTTCTGGGCCTCCTCGATCTCTTTAGTATACTCTTTGTACTCTCTGGACAGACGAAAGGCGCCTATGCCGACCACAACGACGATGATCAGGAAAAATATGAGAAGAGCCTTCAGGACCGGATGCTTTTTTTTAGGATTCTCTTTTTTGTCCATTTTTTCTCCTAACCCAACAGCAATATGCGCGTTAGCAATGAGCCATGCACGGACAGGTCGTCAAATGCTCGTCGGGAGCTTGCTCACGAAAGAGCATTTGACGGGCTGGCTGTATACGGCGAATGCCGCGACAGTGAGCAAACGCTCTGCGTTTGCGAACCTGTCGGCATGGCTCATTGCGTCCCAGCCGAAGCCACAACAATTCGAAATCAAAACACGGGCGCGCCGAGCTTGCTCGGAAGCGACAGGGGTTTGATTTGGACGTATACGGCGAATGCCGCAACAGTTCGCAAACGCTCTGCGTTTGCGAACCTGTCGGCATGGCTCATTGCGTCCCACTCAAACCCACAACATTTCGAAAAACCGGAATTTGCATGAATCGTAACGATTCAGATCACCTGGGTGTAAGCCTTATAAATATATCCGTAGCACTCACCGCCCTGGGGATTGTAGATCCACAATCTGTACCAGAGGCCATCGGTAGTCAGACCGTCAACTTTTAGCTTGTGGCCATACTCATAAGTCTTGGCAATCTGTCCATTCGGCCAGTATCTGCAGTTAAGGCTGTCCGCCGTTACCATTACCCAGACCGGAGCAATATCATAGCAGCTGAATGTGCCGTCTCCCATTCCATCATTTCCGCCTGCTACACTTGCCAGTTCCTCTTCGTTTAATTTCTTGTTCTTAAGTTCGCTCATGATTATCTCCTCCGTACATTCAGTGAAATATAAGTCTGTATCATTATTTACATTAAACAACTGCATTTTTTATTTATTGTTTTCATGCTTCAACTATAGCAGAGAACATGTCACATAACTGTCACACGCCGTGTGACAGGGGGACGGTCCTTTTGTATCTGTCCCTTATGTTCCAGCGCTTCACAAAAGATAACTGTTATGACAATGTTGTTTACATTTCTTTTTACAACAACCGACGGATCGCGGATATCTTCGATCCGGACTACAGTGTACACAGAATTCTCACCGCACTGGAAATTGAACTGCATGTCACGATCGATCCGGCAAACACTCGTCTCATCTTTGACGATATCCAGGGTGCCGTCAAGGTCCTGGAGTCCCTCAAGTATTTTTGGAGTCCCTCAAGTATTTTTGTGAGAATATGCCGGAGCTCAATGTATGTGCCGCCGGCTCTCTATTAGGTGCAGCTCTGCACGAGGGCGTGTCTTTTCCGGTCGGCAAAGTTGATGAGCTTCACATGTATCCCATGAGTTTTCAGGAGTTTCTCTTCGCATTAGGCGAGCAGAAACTGGCTGACTTTCTGGAAGATTATCATAACGAAGGGATCAATCTGTTCCGGTCTTTTGGGTGCGCTCAGTGAACTGGATTTCCGCAGTATTCTGTCCGGATATAATGCATTCACGGAGTTTAAAGGCGCACTGACAGAGCAATACGTTCTCCAGCAGCTGGCATGTGAGACGAACTATTCGCTTTACTATTTCGCCACAGAAAAATCCATCTACGAAGTGGATTTTTTGTTCCAGAAAGACTCTGATATTGTACCTTTGGAGATAAAAGCGGAAGAGAATCTGAAGGCCAAGGGCCTTCGTTTCTATTGTGATAAATATCATCCAGCCCTGGCAATCCGCACCTCCATGTCGTCCTATCGCAAACAGGACTGGATGATCAATGTCCCTCTTTGGGCTGTTCAGTCGATTTAGGTGAGATTTCAAAGGCAAAACAGGTCCGGGTACAGTGGGGACAGACACAAAAGGACCGTCCCCGTGTGTTTCCCCCGTGTGTTTCCCCGTCCGGAAGCTATACTACTGTATATCCTTCAGAAGCCAGAATATTCAACGCCCGCTCATAGTTCTCTTCTTTCACAAGAATATAATCTGTGTTGTATGTCGAAACGGCGAAAATGCCGATTTTATGCTCTGCGAGTATGCCGGACAGTTTTGACAGAATACCGATCAGCGAAAAGTCAAGAACTCCCTGAATCCGAAAGCCCCTCCATCCGTCGTCCCGCGCAACCGTGTTCTGCGGGGTATCCTCTGTTTTACACACCAACGACAGTTCTTCATCCGTCTTACCGATAAAGTAGAAATCGGCGGCCATGTTGATACTGGATGTATCTGACACTTTGCACACAGTAAGCTTATGTTCTATTCTCTTCAATTCCATCTCTAATGTTTCCTCCGTGAACTCCAATCATGTGATACGAAAGCGGTTATGAATCTTTTTTCGAGATCCACTCGCTCCATGAAACCGTGTAATTTCCATCCATTTCCTGAATATAGTCATATACCTGGCGGATACGTTTCGCTCTGAAAGCATAGACATCGGCTATATCACTGCTTTCATCGACATAGGGGAAATAGCTGCTGCCGGTCAGAGCATGTCTGAGCATTATATCATCAAAGGACACATCCGGATTTTTCATCATGTCATAGATCGCCATAAAGATACCGGTCCGGCTCTTTCCCGCCTGGCAGTGGAAGTGCAGCCAGGTCTGGTCCGTATCAATACTCTGTACCAGGTCGATGAACAGATCGACGGCTTCTTCATCGGGCCAGCTGTGATCCTGACAGGGAAGCCGCAGGTAATGGCAGCCTTCGCTCTCTACAAGTTCCTTTTCCGTCATCCATCTGTCTACCGTAATCTCCGCGCTCTCGTCAGGAACGTTCTCCGAAACAGTATATGCAGTTATTGTCTTTCCGACCAAAGAACCGAATCGTTCGCGCTCATCCTTTTCGGCTTCCTCGAGGGACATTCCTTTGTTGGCCCAGTTGTGGTCGCCATACCAGGAAATGGAGATACCGTTGAGCAGCGCATGATCCTCGATGCGGCAGTCGACAACATAGATGTCTTTTCCTTTACCGAGTTCTCGCAGCTGTGCCGCAAGCTCACGGAACTGATCCTCAGAAAACTCGGCGCTGCCCGAAATATTCAGTGTGTCCATGCCCTTTTTATCCGGCACAGTATCAGGGTCTAATCCATACTTTTCAAGTTTTTCTTCGGGAAGCGGAGTAAAGCTGTAGGCGCCTTCCGTTAAGAAGCGCGTATTCTTCAGTGGCTCCTTCCATGCCGTCGTGCTGTCGACGTCAAACCGGTAGAAGGGCTTAAAAGCGGCCGTTTCTTCCTTCCTGGCACATGCTGAAAGAATGAATACTGCAAATAGAATAACGATGATCGTTCTAATATGTTTTTTCATGTAAGCTCCTTCTCTCACAGAAACACCTCATTTTCGATCTGCCTCGCATAGTGCTCCTCCAGCATCCGGATGTGGGAGAGCATGACGGGATCATCAAAATATTTTGCCTGCACGGGACAGATCTTCACGCAGGCCTGACACTTGATGCAGACGCCGGTGACGGTACGAAAATCCTCCCTGCTGATAGAGCCCATGGGACATGCCTTCGCACAGAGGCCGCAGTCCGTACAGGCGTCCGTGGTCTTCGGTTTTGCCTTGAGGAAATTCGCTGGGGTTCCGTCTGCCTGGAGCGGCCTGTAGTAGCCGGGAATGGGATCCTCTCCCTTTACAGAGACAGGCGCAGGAATGACTGCCATACCGTCGTTGGGTCCCTCCTGCAGAGCATCGATCTTTGCAGCAATGTCCAGCGCAAACCGGCAGATTGCCTGAAAATCCTCCGCATCCGGCCGGCCGCCGGCCAGTTTGTCCGACATGACATGCTCGGATACAAAGGCCGCGCCCGCGATCGTGTGGAAACCGTGCTGTTCCAGCTCATTGCGCATCTCGATGAGTCCGTTGTCAAAACTCCGGTTGCCAAAGGTCATGACCGGGACGGCCAGGGCTCCGTTTCCTTCAAAGAGGGTCTGGATAGCAGGCAGGATCTTATTGGGAATCCGTCCCGCATAGACCGGTGTCCCGATGACCAGCAGATCGCCCGCCTCAAAGCGGTGTACTGCCCTTCTTTCCCGGGGCAGTGTAAAATCAATCGTGCGGAATGGGACGCCGGTCTTTCCGGAGACAGTCTCTGCGACCGCTGTCACGATCCTTCGCGCATTGCCGGTAGGACTGAAATATGCTGCAGTTACACTTCTGAGTTTCATTTTTCTCCTCCAAATTATCAATAACCCACTCCCTGTATTTGATTATACCAAATCGCATACGTGTCAGCCATCCTGGGACTCCACTTGCGGCAAAAAGACGACAGCCGGTGCTGTTCCTTCATCAGGAACCTGCACCGGCTGTTCTGAACTATATCACAATCTTTTTTGATCTTTATTGCAGGTTAGCAATCCGCCATGGTCTTTCCTTCTCCGACCAGTCCCTGAAAATCTCTGGTGAACTGATCGATGGCCGCGTCGATCGCCGCGTTCTTTACCAGGCCATCGATGACATCCGGAGCCACCGTCACTGCCTTCACGCCGTACTTGGTCAGTTCCAGGACCTGCTGACTGTTCTTGAAGCTGGCTGCCAGAAGGCCGCTGTCAAGACCGTTTGCCGTGATCGCGTCGTGGATGTCCTTGGAGACCTGCACGCCGTCGAAGCCCATGTTGTCGATGCGGTTTACATAGGGAGCCACGTACTCCGCGCCGCACTTAGCTGCCAGGAAACCCTGCATTGCTGTGTAGATCGCTGTACCGATAAAACGGATTCCCTCTTTCTTCAGCTGCTTCATGGCTTTGAAGCCTTCGGGGACACAGGGGATTTTGATCAGGGTGGTCTTTCCCAGCTCTTCCACGATCTTGTGTGCTTCCTCGACCATGCCCTCTGCCGTCGGCGCGGTGGCCTGCACGAACAGCTCTCCGTCCTCACCGATGATCGAGCGGATCTCCTTCAGGACCTCATAGGGGTCTCTTCCGGATTTTGCCAGGATCGAGGGGTTGGTGGAAACGCCGTCAACCGGATAATACTCATAAATACGGCGGATCTTTTCTACATTTGCGTCGTCGATACAGAATTTCATGATGTTCCTCCTCTTGTATCCAGACCTTTTTTCTTCTTTGCAGTTATTCCTTCTTTACAGATATTCTGATTTTACAGCTATTTCGGCTTTACAGCTATTTCGGCTTTACAGTATCCCAACTTTACAACTATTTCAACTTTACAGTGTCTGTTCTGTTCTTCCGATTATATCATCCTGTGTGGCCTTGGAAAGGACATTGAAAAATGCGCTGTATCCTGCCACGCGGACGATCAGGTCTTTGTGCTTCTCCGGGTGTGCCTGGGCGTCCAGCAGAGTCGCCTTGTCTACTACATTATACTGCACATGGTAGCCTTCCAGGCGGTTAAAAAATGTGCGTACGATGAATTCGAGCTTCTTCGTGTTCTCCTGTGTGGAAAGCATGGCGGGGGTGACCTTCTGGTTCAGGAGCACACCGCCCGTGATCTCATGGGTAGGGAGCTTAGATACGCTCTTGAAAACAGCGGTCGGCCCGTGTTTATCCATGGAATGTGCGGGCGAGCACCCCTCTGCCAGGGGCTCTTTCGCATGACGTCCGTCAGGCGTCGCCATTGTACCCAGGCCCTGGCCGACATTTGCAGAGATCGAGGAGGTTCCGCCGTAGCGGACGCCGCCGATGGGGCCCCTGCCGAAGCGGGTATTTTTATATTTCTTCATTTCATCCAGGTAAGAAGCGTAAGCGTCTACGACCAGCTGATCGGCGTAATCGTCGTCGTTGCCGTATTTAGGAGCGTCGTTGATCAGCATCTGACGGATCCTCTCGCCCTCTTCTCCCGCGAAGTCTGTCGCCAGAGCGTTCATGAGTTCATCGCGGGAAATCTTCTTATCTTCAAATACCAGCTTTTTAATTGCGGAGAGGCTGTCTGCCATATTGGCGATGCCGACCTGCAGGCCGGAGATGAAATCGTATACGGCGCCGCCCTCTTTGATGGTCTTGCCGCGTCCCAGGCAGTCCTGTGTCAGGCAGGAGCAGAGAATATCGGGCACTTCGCGCTCGCTGGCCAGGTCGATGGCATTCTCCACGATGACGCTTGCGCGGGTAAGCTCTCTGATCGCGCCGTCCCATGCCTTCATCAGTTCATCAAAAGATTCCATATCCCTGAAGTTCCCGTAATCCCTGACGAATCTCCTGCCGCTGGTCACATCGATGCCGTTGTTCATGACCATCAGGAGGATCCTGGGGAAATTCAGGTAGCTCATGCCGGTGCAGCGATAGCCCCACTTTCCGGGCACGGCAGTTTCTACACAGCCGATCGCGGAATAGCAGTAGGCATCCTCTTTTTTGACGCCCTTCTCAATGAAGGAAGGAATGATGACCTCGTCGTTGTTGAAAGCCGGCATGCCGGTTCCGAGCTTTAAGACCTCCAGCGCCTCGTCCATGAAGGCCTGACTGATATTCCTGTGATAGCGGACTGTCAGGTTTGGCTGCGGAAGTCTCGTCTGACCGATGGACCTGAGGATCAGGAATGACAGCTTATTGACGGCGTCCCTGCCGTCTGCGGTCTGTCCGCCGATCGTGACATTCTGATACATAGGGCTTCCGGCGCTGGAGAATGTGTGGGCCTGGGAGCGGACCTTGTTGATGGTCAATGTCTTGATCCAAAGATTGGTAAGCAGCTCGACAGCCTGATCCTCGGTGATCCTTCCCTTTTCCAGGTCGGATGCCAGATAAGGATAGACATACTGGTCAAAGCGGCCGTAACTGAGGGAGTGACCGTTGGACTCGATCTGCAGGATCAGCTGGATAAACCACACAGCCTGCACCGCCTCGTGGAAAGTCTCTGCCGGCTGATAGGGAACCTTGTCGCAGACGCGTGCAATCTCGAAAAGTTCGGACTTCCTGGGCTCCTCTGCTCTCTCCGCCTTCTCTCTCGCCAGGGCCGCAAAGCGCTCTGCGAATCCCTTCACAGCATCGATCACGATCAGGACTGCTTTGTAGAACTGGTACTTGTCGATGGATTCGGGCTCTGTCAGATCCAGCGCCGCCTTGAGCGCCTTCGTACGCTCCTCATAGCCCTTCAGGCCGGTCTTCAGCATATTGCTATAATCTACTGCCAGGTGGGCGTCGCCGGCGTTGAGCTTACCCTCCATGCCGAAGAATCCTGTATCCATATAGACCTGCATCTCTTCCGGAATCAGCGTCTCTCCGCGGGCGCGGAGGTTGTTGTTCTCCCAGAAGGGAGCGATCTCGCGCAGCTTCTTCTTAGTCTCTTCCGTAATATAGAAGACATCGCCGTCGCGTTTCTCAAACAGATCCAGCTCGTCCAGGATGAACTTCATCGTGTACTCCGGAAAGACCGGAGCGCCGCGGTTGACAGAGGACTGGTTGCCGACAAGGACTGTCTCGTCTTCAATATAAATATCCATCTTGGCCAAAATGTTCTGCAGCATCAGCGCTCTCTTCATGACCGCCGGCTGATTGAGATTCTTCTTATAGGCTTCCGTAGCCAGGACTGCGCGCTGTGCGTCGATATAGGGCTTCTGATCAAGGACGCTCTCGCGATAGGCCTGCATCCTGGAGGTCAGGGATCCGAAATGTGCTTTGTTTTCCATAAAAAACTCCTTTATTATCATCGAATGTTTTCATCGTAATTTATTTTTGTTCCGTTCGTAGCTTAATTATAACACTTTCTCCCTTGATGTCAACGAATATTTTCATAAGCAATTTATTTAAATTACATTCGTAAGTTATTCTTTACAAATATGTTCGCTGATGCTAAGATAAGAGCATACAAAACAGATGATGTACGAGAACCATCCAATCCGGTGAAGATTTATTCGGAAATGTTTTAAGGAGTTTTTTATTAATGGAAATGAAAGGTATCATCTTTAATATACAGAAGTTTTCTATTCATGACGGGCCGGGCGTCAGGACCACTGTTTTCCTGAAAGGATGTCCCCTTCGCTGCAAATGGTGTTCCAATCCGGAGTCCCAGCTCTCCAGAGTACAGATCATGTATCACAGTGACAACTGCCTGCACTGTCAAAAATGCCTGCATACCTGTCCGGAGAAGGCAGTCACTGCCTCACCGGAAGGAAGGATCCATATTGATCTTCATAAATGTACAGGCTGTCTTGCCTGTGTGAAGGGCTGCCCCGGCCGCGCGCTGACCGGTGAAGGAGAAAAAAAGACTGTCGACGAGGTTGTGGAAGTGTGCATGCAGGATAAAGATTTCTATGAGGAATCCGGCGGGGGCGTGACCATCTCCGGCGGGGAAGGCATGACGCAGCCCGACTTCACAGAAGCATTGATCCTGCGCCTCAGGGAGAAGGGCGTCCACACAGCGATCGAGACCACCGGCTGTGTGAGCACGGAAGTATTTCACAGGCTTGCCCCCCTCTTTGATCTCCTGCTCTTTGATGTCAAGCAGTATGATTCAGAGAAGCATAAAAAGGGGACCGGCGTCGGAACTGAGCTGATCCACAGGAATCTCCGCTGGGCACAGGAAGAGGGGCTTAACGTTCTGCCCCGGATCCCTGTGATTCCGGGCTTCAATGCGGAGCTGTCTGATGCAGAGGGACTTGCTGCGCTCCTGAGTGAAATCGGGTTTTCGCATGTGCAGCTCCTTCCCTTCCACCAGATGGGTGAGCGCAAATATGAATTCCTCAACAGGGATTACCAGATGGCCGATGTGAAAGCGCTGCATCCGGAAGACCTCACCGAATATCAGAAGGTCTTCCTGGACCAGGGCATAGAGTGCTTTTTCTGAGAACAAAAGCCCCGCCTGAAACGCGAGGTGTTTTTCGCAACGTTACTTGTACAGGCCCTCGATAGGGCGTGTACAGATAACACCAGTAACGAGCTATAACTTATGAATGTAAGGAAATTCAGTCCGATAATGTCGGATTATGCTATAATCTGATTTATAAATGAAGTTTCAAGACTCTCTCTTGAGTCTTGCATGATATAGATTCAAGGCTCTCTCATGAGTCCGGCACGATGAAGATTTAAAACTCTCCCGCGCGTATCCTATGGCTGAAGTCACGGGTATTGCGCGATGAAGCGAGTTTCACTTTTTGCGCGCGTATCCCACGACTGAAGTCACGGGTATTGCGCGATGAAGAATAAACCTTTTGAAAGGGGCGCAGGATGCGAAAAAAGGAAGACCGTACCAATCAGATTCTGGAACTTCTGGTAAAAGAAAAAAAGCTGGAAGTCGCCGAACTCTCGGCACATCTCGGGGTCTCCCAGGTCACTGTCCGCAAGGATCTGGACGCCATGGAGGCGCAGGGACTGATCACAAGAGAGCACGGATCTGCTGTCCTGTCCAGTACGGATGACATCAAAGGGCGTCTCGCCTATCACTATGAGGAAAAGCGCGCGATCGCACTGCGCGCCGCAGAGCTTGTAAAGGATGGCGACACGATCATGATCGAGAGCGGCAGCTGCTGCGCTCTGCTGGCGGCAGCGCTGGCCGAGCACCGAAGCGGTATAACCCTGATCACAAACAGCGCCTTCATCGCTGATTATATCCGCCGCTCTTCGGATTTCCAGATCATTCTTCTGGGCGGTATCTACCAACAGGACGCCCAGGTCATGGTAGGGCCCATGGTAAGGCAGTGTGCTGAGAATTTCTGGGTCAATCAATTCTTCATCGGCGTAGACGGCTGGTCCGCAAGGGCAGGCTTCACCAATCAGGATCAGATGCGTGCCCAGGCCGTCCGGGATATGGCACGGCAGGCGGATCAGGTCATTATCCTGACAGAGTCCGACAAATTCTCGCGGCACGGCACAGTGCCGCTCAATCTCAAAGACCGGGTAAAGTCCGTCATCACAGATCAGAAAATCACAGGAACAACTGTCTCCGAGCTTACCGCCCTGGGTATAGAAGTATTAACGAGCTAAAAGGCCTGGAGTTTTACTACCTGCACTTCGACGGATCCAATGCACATGAGATCTGCCGGCACAGGGTGAGGACAGTTGACCCGGAGGGACCTGTTTTTCCATTCAAAAATTAAGATCCGGCTCAGAATTATGATCCGGCTCAAAACAGCCGGTGCAGTCTCCTCATAATGGAATCTGCACCGGCTGTCGCTTGTTTGTCCGGAATAGTATAGTTTCAAATATCAAATACAGCCTTAGGTATAAGCTGAATCACGATTTATCGTTGATAATGCCTGCGATCTACGCTGTCTATGTAAGAGGGGCTCCTTATCACTTTGCCGACATGTGCGGCTCGTGTTCCATTCTCCATCGAATACAGGCTTCCAGGAACTGGATATAGCCTTCATCCTTGCACATTCCTTTTCCCGCTGTATCTGACAGTTTTGCAACCGCCTGTCCGTTGCAGGCAGTCGTCTTCATGACGATGTTCAGCGCCGGAACATCTGTGTCATTGGACAGGTAAGTGCCGATTCCGAAGGCGACCTTGGCCTTGTCTTTGAAGTAAGTGTTTATGGCATGAGCTTTCTCAAAATTCAGGCTGTCGGAAAACAGCAGGGTCTTGGTCTTTCCATCGATTCCCAGAGACTCGTAGTGGGCAAGCATCTTGTCTCCCCATTCATAAGGGTCGCCGGAATCGTGCCGTGTACCGGAGAACAGGGTGGCGAAAGTAAGGTCAAAGTCACGCAGGAAGCAGTCCGTTGTGATCGTATCCGTAAGGGCGATACCGTTCAGGACACCGTATTCCTCCACCCATGCACTCAGGGCGTAGTGATTGGAATAGGCGGGATTGTGACTGTGGTCTCCCTGTCCGGTGCACATGATCCACTCGTGTGCCATGGTTCCGACCGGAACAAGGCCATATTTCTTTGCAAGGAAGACATTGGACGTTCCGATAAAAGAAGAACTGCCGAGGTTGGCCTCTTTCAGGCGCCTGACCACAAGGTCCTGTGCTTCCGCAGAAAGTCTGCGGCGGAGCCCGAATTCACTGAAAGTCCCAATGCACATTTCATCTCTTTCCAGCCAACCGATTTTCTCTTCGAGCCTTTCTTTGAAGACTTTGAACAGGCTGTCATAACCATGCGCCATGCGGAAGTACACCTCATTTACGATGGCAAGAGTCGGGATCTCGTACATGGACGTATTGAGCCAGGTTCCTCTGGTTTCAATGCAAAGCCCGCATTCCGCGTCTTCCGTGATCTCGAAATCTTCGAATCTGGGCTTCCAGAGACGGAGAAAATCGACATAAGATCCTTTGATCCAGCGAATCTTGTCAATATAGGCCAGCTCGTCCTCTGTGAACCGCAGATTGCAGTAGGCCTGAATCTGCTGGCGGATCTCATCTACCATTTCAGGTGTGAAATGCACGTCTTTATTTCTGCACTTAAATGTCCATGTTGTCTTATATCTGCTGAAACAGTGGTATATTGCCTGTCCCATGGACAGTTTGTAAGCATCTGTTTCAAGCAAAGACGTGATGATCTGATGAAGTATCATTGGTTCCTTCTCCTTTCTCTTCCTCAGTAAATGATTTCAGCCATGTGTGTTTTCATCCCTTTTCTCCGCCGTGTACTTTTGTCACTGCATTCCCCATCTCTCGAGGATGATCGGGAGGAAATAGTGCATCTGTTTGAACCACCAGGGCCAGTCGTGATTCACATCATAGCCCCAGAAATCACACCATGCGTTGATACCTTTCTCGCGGAAGACGCTTTCCAGATATCTGAGCGAGCGGATGCCGTCCTCTTCCCATGCGCCCTGGCCGACGCAAATGATGATCTGCTTCTGATTATACTCGCCGATATAGGGGTGGTCGAGAGGCATATTGGGAAGAAAGCACTCCGGAGAATTGTCATAGAGTGTCTCATTCATCCAACCCTTGAAGAAAACATTGCTGTCATAGACGCCGGACAGAGCCAGGCATCCGGAGAACAGATCCGGTCTTCTAAGTAAAGTGAGCACAGCGTGGTTTGCGCCAAGGCTGCACCCTGTCGTCATGGGAAGCCTTCCGCCGGTCCTCTCCAGGATGATGGGCATGACTTCGTCGACGATATAGCGGAAATACAGTTCCTGTTTCCATGCTCTGCGGCCGAAATCCGGATCACCTTCCGACCAGCTTTCCTTATCGATCGTGTCCACGACGAAATACTGGATCTTGCCGTTTTCCAGATAGCCGCTCAGCTCACGGATCATTCCGAATTCTTCGTAATTATGGCACAGTGAATCCTGTGTGGGAAAAGCCAGGAAGGGCACGCCTCCATGGCCGTATACCATAATATGCATGTCTCTGTTCAGACATTCACTGTAATGTGTAATCTCTTCTTTATACATTCACTATCTCCTTTCAAGTAAGTCAAGACTTGCTCGCGAGTCTTGCGCGATGAAGAATAAATCCTTTTCGCAAAAAAATGAAACGGGCCGTGAAGCCAACACGATTGTGCAATCCCCGTATATAATACAATGCGATTACAGCACTTATTGTATCACATCAGCTTATAAGAAAATGCAGATTACATCTTTTTTATGCTTTCTGGACTCATTGCGTCCCACCCGAAGCCATGCACAGACAAATCAAAACACGGGCGCGCCGAGCTTGCTCGGAAGCGACAGAGGTTTGATTTGGACGTATACGGCGAATGCCGCGACAGCAACATCTCCTGCGGAGCTGAGCAAACGCCCTGCGTTTGCGAGCCTGTCAGCATGGCTCATTGCTATCGCACATCCTTAAAGTTTATCTGCTATAGCCTGCAGGTAAGGGCGGGCATCCTCTCCTGCTATGCCGAAGTCTTTTTCCTTATAGTTCCAGAGCGCCCTGCCGATGGCGTATTCTTCAAAGACATCATGGATGTCGGACAGCCAGCGAACGGCATCCTCGCGGTCCGCAAGGTCAATCACCCCGTATTCGCCGCAGTAGAGCGGGATATCCCTCTCCTTTGACACCCGCAGAGCCGGCTGGAAAAGTCCCTCGAAGAACTGCTTGCCGATCGGGCGGATATCTTCGCGGAAAATCGTATTTCCCAGGTTCTCATCAAGCTTTTTCGTCTGCTCCCGGTAGTCCTCCAGTGTCCTGGGATAGCCGATCCTAAAATCCTCAGGCATATTGTCCACCCAGTAGGCTCCCTGATGCGTGAAGATCATTGGCTCATAGCAGTGAAAAGTGTAAGCTACTCTGCGGTCCTTTGTATCCGCAAGCCAGGGAACTGCCGTAACGGCATTATAAAAAACACCGCCGAAAATGATCCAGGTCTGAGGCGCGTAACGCCGGATCACCTCGATCGCCTTCAGCGCAATGCCGTTCCAGAGATCTTTCACCTCGGGCATGACAATCTCATTGAGAAGTTCATAGGCCACAATGTCCAGGTCCGCGCTGTATCTCTTTGCAGTCCTCTCCCACATGTCATAAAACCGCTGCTGCCGGACCGGATCTCTGAAGAAGATGGTCTTATCGTCCTTGTCGAGCGGATCAAAAGAATAGCCGAAGGTCTTGTGCATATCAATGATCATGTGCAGACCGTTTTCCCTGCACCAGCGCACACATCTGTCAATGTACTGATATCCCTCTTCTTTAGGTACACCGTCTTCCGTCTCGATGACAGTGTAGTCAACGGGGACGCGCACATGGTCAAGCCCCATACCGGCAATGCGGCGGATGTCCTCTTCCGTAATGAAGGTGTCAAAGTGTTCTTTCGTCGGGGCGTCGAACTGTGAGAGCCAGCCTCCCAGATTAACACCCTTCATATAGCCTTCCATACCACGCATAGGATTATTCTCCTTTTTAGCATTATATATATCTTTATACCGAAAAATCTCTGTGTCCTGCCTATATC
Organism: uncultured Lachnospiraceae bacterium; assembly: GCA_900321785.1. Taxonomy (GTDB): domain Bacteria; phylum Bacillota; class Clostridia; order Lachnospirales; family Lachnospiraceae; genus CAG-791. Next base: position 22,976 of record ONXK01000001.1, read on the forward strand.
GACAGACTCCGTCAACCCGGTCCTTCATGTCTTACGGCATAGTATCATGACAGAGTATCAGGGCATAAAAAAGCTGATCACCGGCAGGATGATGTAGCAGACAAAAGCCTGCCTGGGATAGAACCAGGAAAGGATCATGAGCACAGCACTGATCATCAGCAGGACGCATGCTCTGGAAAAGATCATGAGCAGGAACACGGTCGGATTTTTCCGGAAACGCTTTCGGAGTGCTGTAAAATAGAGAAGTCTCTGAAAAATGGTGGTCAGAATGTAAACAGCTCCAAAATGTACGGCGGAATAACGGTTATTCTGATGGATGATCCATTTTGTCGTAACAGGGATCAGCGCCAGTGATGCCAGGAAAAGAAAATTGGCGACAACGACCATGTGATCTGCCTGAACGATCGCCTCGAAAATCTGTTTATTGTCGTACCAGAAATCTGCAACGATAAAAAAGCTGACCAGAAAGATCAGTATTGCCCCTGCAAATTCTCTATACGTCTTTTCTGATGACGGGAAAGGGATTTCCAGCATCATCACTGTGATGAAAATAGCTATGACACCGTCGTTGAGGGTGGAGAGATGACCGACCATACTTGTTTTGAGCCGTTCTTTTCCTTCCTCCCGCTTTTCAAGCATATGCTGATATTTTCTGGCATTTTCTTCGCTTAAATACTTTTGAACGAAAGCAGATTTCATTTTCTGTCTCATAAGTCTACCTCCGGATATATGGTCCTTCCAGTCTTTCTGTTCGCTGCGGGAACAATGCTATCATACCACTAACCGGTCTGTTTTTTATACTTCCTGTCAAAGATTTTTCGAATAATACTCCCTTATAAAGACAGCCTGTACCGGCAGCATAAGTACCGGTACAGGCTCTTTTTGTGTGTCAGAAATATAGAACTGATGAAATACTATTTTAGAAAGCAAAGACGGGAATAAACAATGGGATTTGTAGCATCTGACACACATAATGTCTGCAAATCAATAGTCTATTGTCGTAAATACATCGGAGGGCTCGATTTTGTTTTTGATCAGACCCTCTTTATACATCCAGTCAATATTCTCCTGCCAGTTTTCTGCTGTCTGGCTGAGGAAGGGGGCATCCGCAGTCTCCATGAGAGGCAGAAGGGTCTCACAGGACTTTTTCTCCACAGTGGGAGAAAGCGGGAAGTTCTCTTCACTCTGATTTTCGAGCAGGATCTGGAGGCAGGCATCAGGGTCAGCCTGAAAATCATCAAAGCCCTTCGCGCAGGCGCGCAGGAAACCGGCAAGCGTCTCCGGCTCATTCTCGATCAGCTCATCATTTGCCAGGAAAACAGCTTCATAGTAATTGGGGATTCCGTATTCGTTGACAAGGAAATAATTGACGTCGAATCCCTCTTCCTCAAGCTGGGGAACTTCGTGGTTGACAAGGCACCCGATCGTTGCGTCGACCTGATTGGTTGTCATGGAGCTCATCAGCTCGAAACCGACATTGATCAGTTCCACATTTTCCGGATCTTCACCGCTTTCTTTAAGCATGGTACGTACCAGAGCCTCGCTGAGTGCCGTTCCGGCATAACCGATCTTTTTGCCCGCCATATCTTTGGGCTCCCTGATATTTTTGTCTGCAAGGGAAAGAATGACATTGAGGGGAGACTGCACGACTGCACCGATCGACTTGATGTGCACACCCTGATCAGCCACCGCCTGGATCGCGTCATGCTCATAAAACAGGCCGATCTCGGCCTTTCCGGCAGCTGTCAGCGCAATCGCATCATTGTCATTTGCCGGGAAACGTATGTTGACATCCAGCCCCTCATCTGCAAAATAGCCGCGCTCGATTGCCGTATAGAGAAAAGCGTGCAGGGCATTGGGATACCAGTCAAGAACGACATCCATCTTTCGAAGGTCCCCGGTTTTTTCTTTTCCGGCCGCTTCCTGCTCGGCGGAGGCCGCTTCCGGAGACGCGGCAGTCTGTGTGCTTTCCACAGCAGCCGTCTCCCCGGGGCCACTCTGCGTGCTGCCGCCCTGTGAACCGCCGCAGCCGGTGCAGAGAACAATTCCAAGTGCAGACGCCAGCATAATACTTAAAAGGCGTTTTCCGACATTCCACTTTTTCATCATAGTCATATTCCTCCTGGATTTAGTTATGAATAAACAGCTGGTCAAATGTCCGCAAATGCCGGGCTCTCTCGAGCATTCGCGGACATTTGATGAGCGCCCAAACAAATATGTAAAGAATAGCCGGTTCATTATTCATTCCGCCATGTGACAAGGCGTCGTTCCAAAAATGTAACGACAGCCGTGAGCAGCATCGCGGCAACCGACAAAAGCAGTATGGGGGCAAAAACTCCCGCGCCGTCCAGCTGCGTCATCATGCGGCGGCTGAAATATCCAAGTCCGCTCTGGGCTCCGAGCCACTCTCCGATTGCCGCACCGATCACAGAGAGAGGCACCGCCATTTTGAGTGCCGAGAAAAAGAAGGGCAGAACAGCAGGAAGCTTGAGCTTCATGAACATCTGCCTCTCATCGGCCCCCATACAGAACATCAACTCCTTCATTTCCGTCCGAACGGACCGGAAGCCGTCAAATACTGTGATCGTCACAGGGAAAAAGGTCATGAGCACGGTGACAAGGACCTTGCTCCAGATCGAATAGCCGAACCAGAGTACGAAAAGCGGAGCCAGTGCTGTCGTGGGGATCGTCTGCGATGCGATCACCAGCGGGTAAAGCGCTTTTTCCGCGACAGGACTTGCGTCCATCAGGATCGCCAGCGCCATTCCCAGTACGATAGAAATGATCAGTCCGATCGCGACCACCGACATTGTAGCGGGAAGGTGGGCGGTAAAGAGCGGTCCGCGCAGCTCCCAGAGTTTCTGCAACACCTGGATCGGTGTGGGTAAAATATAGGCTGCATCCATGCCCATCGCCAGCATCTGCCACAGGATCAGCAGCGCAAAAACCAGTATTGCAGCGGGCAGATTGGCCCGGTTTGTTTTGTCAGAATTCATTTGATTCCTCCTGCAGATGCAGTGTGTCCTTTCTTTCCCGCAGGCACGCGGCTCCACATCCATTACGGGGGCGATTTCTCCGGCATCTCCAGTATTTCCGGTATTTCCGGCATCTCCGATATTTCCGGCATTCCCGGAATTTCCGACATTCCCGGTATTTCCGGCATCCGCATCACCCCTGCTCTGTATTATGGTTTCGCAGCTTTCCGATCAGCATTTCTTTCAGCTCCTGTATCTCCGGCCTGCCCAGGCTCTCGATCGTACGGGGCAGTTCCAGCGGAATCTCCACAGCGGTCAGCTTTGTGATCGGGCTCTTCTCTGCGACAAGAATCCTTCCGGAGCCATTCCCGCATCTCAATACGGGTCAGGTAATCAAGGGCGGAAAAAGGTTCGTCCAGGAGCAGCAGTTCTGATCCGCTAAGGAGTGTACGTGCAAAGGCTGCCCGCTGGCGCATGCCGCCCGACAGCTCGGACGGGCGTTTGTCCCCTGTCCCGGTCAGACCTACATCTTCCAGTGCTTTTAGTGCAAGCCGGTGCTGCTCTTCTTTGGAAATACCTCCCTGCAGTTCCATGGGCAGGCAGAGGTTCTCCTCCACTGTCCGCCAGGGAAACAACAGATCCTGCTGCGGCATATATCCGCAGACCGCCTTGTTCCGCAGTCTGTTTTTGCCGCCGAAACCTTTTCCGTAACTGCTGCCGCCGGCTTCCTGACCTGCAACAACCTTCCCGGCAACCCGGATCGTCCACCCCTGTCCACATGAAAACTCAGGTGATCGATGATCGAAAAATCCTCGACCGGATATTGAAAAACCACTTGTTCAAAATCCAGCATTCTCCAGCGACTCCTTCTGCATCTGTCTTAAGATGTGCCTTTGCACCATCTTCTTCTGACCTTCTTCTGACCTTCTTCCGGTCTTCTTCTGACCTTCTTCCGGCCTGCTTCTAACCTTCTTCTGTCTTCCTTCTATTCTTCCTGTGATCAGTCCCGCATTTCCCACGCCATATCCCAGAACGACATTTCATATCTGGAGCAGACCACGAAGATTTCCTCCAGACGGTCCAACTGTTCCTCCGTCAGTCCGGCACAGAGCCTTTCTGTCAGCGCGATCAACTCTTCATTGGCATCATGGTATTCCGGGCAGGCATAGCCGATGATCCATTCTCCGTAAAAAGGATGCTTGTCGGCATCCGGATTTTTATCCAGGATCTTCCTCGCTATATGCTCGTAGCTGAGCGCACAGGAAAGGATTGAAACCGCAATCGCGGCCGCCCCTTCCTCGTAGCCGACCTGCAGCATATAAGCGGTATAAGAGCGATTGTCAAGCGCCGCCTTTGCCTTTTCGGCATCTTCCAGAGCAATGCCGAGACGGGCCATATAACCGCGGTGGATATCCATTTCTCCATCCATGATCTGCTTCACATATCCGGCAAACAGGCGCATGGCCTCCAGATCTTTTGCCTTGGCTACTCCGAGAGCAAAAACCCTGGCATAATCGATCAGATACAGATAGTCCTGAATCATGTAATAACGAAATTTCTCTTTATCAAGCGTCCCATCCGCAATCCCCCTGACAAAGGGGTGCTCCAGATATGAATCCCAAAGATCGCAGGTCCTATCCAGAAAGCGCTTTGTAACGGTCTTTTTTTGTTCCATATCCGATACCTCCTGTACAGGGAATAATATTGTTTCGCGCCAAAAACGGCAGGTCCTTTTCAGAACCTGCCGTAAATCTGCGAATCGCCCGGCAACAGCCGAACTCCTTTTATGTTCTTGCTCGCATTTTCCTACGCCGGCATTACCCGGATCAGGTTCTGTGGTATCAGCGCTCTATTACGCTGTCTCAGCCGGGAAAACCCAGCCCCCACTAATACTCTATTTGCTAAAGCCAATTGTAATGCCGTATCCCGTTTTTGTCAACCTACTGTCAGCTCCCCGCATAAATGTACGGCTGAGTTCCCTGCGTGAATGTACGTGAACGCCACCTCACTCCTTCCTCATGTTGGAGTGGGTTCGATTCCTTTCCCCGCCGGCAAGCAAGCTTGCCGTGGGCTCAGGGCTTTTGACCTTGATATCATCACTTTAGATGTTAAAGATCGATCTCCATCAGAATCGGCGTGTGGTCCTGTCTGGGTCCCGAATCCAGCATCTCGGATTTTTTCACCCTCTCCTTGATCCGGTCACTGACCAGGAAATAGTCGATTCTCCATCCGGAGTTGTTGATCTTGCTGGTCTTGATCCTCTGTGCCCACCAGGAATAGACACTTTTGATATCTCCGTGGATATAACGAAAAGTGTCAATAAAGCCTCTGTCCAGCAGGTTGGTGAAGCCCTCCCGTTCCTCATCGGTAAAGCCCGCAGACATGTGATTGTTTTCAGGATGAGCCAGATCGATTTCCTTGTGTGCCACATTGAAGTCCCCGCAGGCGATCACAGGCTTTTTCTGATCCAGTTCCGCAAGGTAGTCGGCATAGCGTTTATCCCACTCCTGCCGGTCGCCCAGCCGCTTGAGCCCGTCGCCCGCATTGGGCGTATAGACATTCACAAAATAGAAATCATCCGTCTCCAGGACAAGGAGTCTGCCCTCGTCATCCATTGTGTCGGGGGCTCCGATCCTGGGGACGATTTTTTCTGCCTTCATGTCTTCCCTGTAGAGGATCATGGTCCCCGCATAGCCCTTTCTTGCCGGCGGCTCCGAGCTGACCCATTCGACCGCATAGCCGGGGAAATACTCTGCCAAAGCTTCCAGATGTTTTTTAGCCGGGCCCGTCACAGGAAGTTTCGTTTCCTGAATGGCAATGATATCGGCATCCTCATTTTTAAGGGTATCCAGCACGTCTCTGGACAGCTGCGCTCTGGGAGACGCAGAAGTTAGCGCCGCATTCAGGGAATCTATATTCCAGGATATTAATCTGAGCATGGTTTTCTCCTTCTTCCTAAAGTCTTCATCTCTCATTTGCAGGTCTTTATCCGTCGCTTATAAACTTATAGAAGCGGTATCTCTCCCCGCTGAGAGAAAATGCCTGGCTGCCGTTAATCGATCAATTCGTACTGAAACATCTCGTATTTCAGTTTGCTTCCCTCGTTGATCCCGGCCGGCAGCAGAGCGCGGGCCACCAGTTTCAGGTCATCTGATTCTATATCTGTGCGGCGAAGGTTGGCATAATCGCCGTCAATACTCACAACCACGTAATACCATGTCTGCATATGATCTCTCCTTTCTTTTCGAAACCGGATCCATTACTGTTTTTATCTTTTCAGCATGCCGGAGCACTCCTGTGCACAGGCATTGTGAGTTTTTATAATCCTTATTCCAGTATATCAAAGAAATCCATCTGCTCATACTTTTCAGGGAATTCCTGCAGAAATTGAAAGCAATCCTCCCATCTGCAGAGTATGCCGTGTTCCTGGCAGGTTTTTACAAACAGCTTCATCAATTCCCCGGCATTGGGAGAAGGCAGTTCATAGGCATTTCCATAGGTGCTTATATACCGCTGTTTCAGTCCCGGAAAATGTCTGTCCAATGCCGCATAATAGTATTCTCTGTCACCGGCTCTCAGGGTCAGCCCCATGTCAAAGCAGATGATCCCCTTCACGCCCACTCGAATGCATTCATCCAGAATTACCCTGATGTTTTCCTCTGTATCATTGATAAAGGGCAGAATCGGGGTCAGCCAGACCACCGTGGGAATGCCCCTCTTCTGCATCTCTTCCAGGACCTCGATCCTCCGCTTCGTGTTACACACATTCGGCTCCAGGATTCTGCACAGATCATCGTCAAAGGTCGTGAGCGTCATCTGGACCACACATCTGCTCTCACGATTGATTTCCTCAAGCAGGTCAATATCCCGCAGGATCCTGTCGGATTTCGTGATGACCGCTGCCCCGAACCCATAGCGCAGGATGATCTCCAGGCATTTCCTGGTCAGCCCGAGTTGTTCTTCGCAGTGCATGTATGGATCGGACATAGAGCCGGTCCCGATCATGCATTTCCTTCTTTTGGATCTGAGAGCCGCTTCCAGGAGTGCCGGTGCATTCTGCTTGACCTCAATATCCTCAAAAGGATGGGTAAACTGATAACACCTGCTCCTGCTGTCGCAATAGATGCATCCATGGGAACAGCCCCTGTATATATTCATGCCGTAATACCCGCCTTTGCCGGTGAGTATTCCCTTTGCGTCCACAAAATGCATAGCAGTCATTCCTTGCAGGGGGGGAGACAGGAGGAGACAGGGGACGGTTCTCTGTCTCCTGTCCAGGAGAGAATTCAGGAGACAGAGAACCGTCCCCTGTCTCCTTCTTTTTTCGCGGGGTTCCCTTCAATTATGACATTGCAAAGCGTGACATTACAAGAATTAGATATGGATTCATCGAGTAATCCTTGAGATTTAATCTCAGCCTGCCATAATATAGTCAAGAAGACCAACATAGTCAGTTCAGACCATATTTATAACAGTATGGACAAGTATATTTCTCTAGCAGATATGTGATTTACTGAAATGCAAGTGTGTTTGGAGGTGTAAGTATGCAGGTAAATATACTGGAGGCCAAAACGAACCTGTCAAACCTTGTGAGGCTGATAGAAACAGGGAAAGAAGAGCGCATAATCATCGCCAGATACGGGAAACCTGTGGTCAAAATGGTCTTATATAACGATGTCCCCGTATCAAAGCGAATCGGTGTGGCGAAAGGAAAACTCAAGTCCCCTGATGATCTGGATCAATATAACGATGAGATTGCAGGGATGTTTGGAGGTACACTGTGAATATTCTTTTGGATACGCACATACTGATCCGGGCTCTTAATGATGACCCCCGTCTTCCCGAAAAAGCGAGAGAACTGATCCTGGATGAGGGTAACGTTGTTTACTACAGTTCTGTATCCATCTGGGAGGTTTCAATCAAACATGCCATTCATCCTGACAATGTGCAGTTCACAGGAAAGGATCTTTCCGGTTTCTGCCAGGATGCCGGCTTCCTGCCCGTTGAGATACGTGACAGACATGAATTTGCTTTAGAGACGATCACCAGAGCCGATAGTGCTCCGCCGCACCATGATCCTTTTGACAGGATGCTGATTTCGCAGGCAAAAGCGGAGAATATGACTTTTATAACACATGATTCACTGCTCCCGTATTATCAGGAGAAATGCATTGTTTTTGTGTAAATGGAGAAGGGGACGGTTCTCTGTCTCCTATGTCTCCTGAAAAACAGTCCTCTGTGTCCCTGTCTCTCACACCGCCCGGCGTACAAAAAACCGGCAGTCCGTCAAATGACGAGCTACCGGCTTTTTTTATTTCTTTATTGGATCAGGCTCGCATATGGGTCCTTAATTGTTTTTCCGCCTAAACCGGTGCATTTCATCACTGACTGATGGTGGCTTTGAGGGCGTCGATGGATGTCTGAAGTCCTGCTTCAACACTCATGGTCAGGTCTTCCATCTCGAGGGAGACATAGCCGTTGTAGCCGTTCATATGGCAGACTGAGAAGAACTCTTTCCACCACTGCAGGTCTCTGCCGCAGCCGACTGCGACATAGTTCCAGTTGCGCTGTGCGCTGCACTCGACAGGAAGGTTCTCAAGGATGCCGTCGATGTTGGCGTTGTGCTTCTCGATGCGGGCATCTTTGCCGTGGACATAGAAGATCTTCTCGCCCAGTGCCCATGCAGCTTCGATCGGCTCCGCGCCCTGGATCATCAGGTGGGAGGGATCAAGGTTGAGGCCCAGGACATCGGAATCCTCGCCGACTGCTTCGCAGAGCTGGTTGAATGTGCGGACGTTGTGGACCAGTGCGCCGGGGAACTCCTCGATGGCGATCTTTTTGACGCCTGCTTCCTTGGCGATGCGGCAGGTCTCTTTCCACCACTCACCTGCGACTTTCCACTGATACTTGACGCCTTCTGCCATGTAGTTGAAGCCTTCATACTCAGGCCAGGAAATGGTGGAGACGAACCAGTTGGGGGTCTTGTCGCCGGGGGCTCCTGCGGGAAGTCCGGACATGGTCACGACGGTGTCGACGCCCATCTTGCCGGCCAGTACCATGGTGTCGCGCATGGTCTTGGAATGCATCCTGCCCATAGGTGTATCGATGAGGGGGTTGCCGGAGCAGTTGAGTGCGGAGATGGCAAGGCCTCTCTTTGTGATCTCGGCCAGGAATGCCTCGCGCTTTGCATCATCATTGATGAGCTCCTCAGCGGAAGGGATGAAATTGCAGCCGCCCCAGCCGCCTGCGGTCATCTCGATCGCATCAAGACCATAAGCGACGACCTTGTCGAGCATTTCTGTAAAGGGGATCTTTCCGAAAACATCAGTGCAGATAGAAAGTTTCATTATTTTATTCTCCTTTTCTGAGGGGGGACTTGGAGGAATGGGGAGGAAGGAGACAGGGGACGGTTCTGTGTCTCCTTCCTGTCTCCTCCTGTCTCCTCCAGGAAGTTATCAAAAATTTTCAGAATTTAGGGTTCTGTCATACCGGCAGTGTTTAAAGATAGGAGAGAAGCACTGCCGGCTGACAGACAAGAGGGTAACTATCGTTTTAGCAGATCTGATATCAGTTCACGTCTACCCAGACTGCGCCGGCGTCAGCGGAATCCACGCAGGCATTGATCCACTTGATGCCGTCGATACCGTGGTCGATGTCGGGATAGACGAGGTTGTTCAGGGTCTCTTCGTCGCCGCGCTCCTTGGCGTCCATGGCGATTGCGAATCTCTTGTAGAGGTTGGACCAGGAATCGATGAGGCCGGTGTAGTGCAGAGCACCCAGGCGCTCGTCTTCGAGGGCTTCGGGATAGAGGTAATCCATGGAGCGGATCAGGATCTGCTCGGGCTTGCCCTGTACCTGGTAGCGCAGCTCATCGGGATGCATATCGTTCCACTCCAGGGAAGCCTTGGAGCCGACGATGCGGATAGTCTGGGAGGAGTGGTCTCCAGCGTTGACAGCGGATGCCCACATACGGCCGACTGCACCGCTCTCATAGCGCATCAGGCAGTATGCATTGTCCTCGAGGGGATAGCGGGAGCCGACGAATGCCTGGCGGTCGCAGAGGACCTGTTTCAGTTTCTCATTGGGGCAGATCAGCTGGGACATGTAGTAGGTGTGTGTGGACAGATCGCCCAGGACGAATGCACGGCCGACCTTCTTGGGATCTACGCGCCACTTCTGGCCTTCTGCCTTGACGTCTGCAGTGGGATCACAGCCGAAGCCGTGTGCGTAGCGCAGGTCGATCATGTTGACCTTGCCGATGTCGCCGCGCTCGATCATGGCGCGCATCTGCAGCAGGAGTTCGAATCCGGAGAAGCCGTAGGTCACGCAGACGACTTTGCCTTTTTCCTCGGCCAGTTTCTTGATCTCAAGGCCCTGCTCGACTTCGAAGAAGAGGGGCTTCTCGCAGATGACGTGGAGGCCGGCTTCCAGGGCTGCCTTGGTTGCTTCGTAGTGAAGGAAGTTGGGAGTCGCGATGTCGACTGCCTCGATTCCGTCGGGGCGCTTTGCCTCTTCCTCGAACATGGTCTTGTAATCGGGATACAGACGGTCGGGATCCATGCAGAGGTCGATGCCGAACTGTCTGCCGCGCTCGAAATCAACATCGAATGCCGCTGCGGTCAGGACGAAGGATGTGTTGTCGCGCATAGCGCCCAGGCGATGCTTGTAGCCCACGTTACTGGTGGAGCCGCCGCCCACGATACCCCAACGGAAAGGTGCCCTTTTGATGATTTTCTGTCCGATATACATATCTGATCTCCTTTTAATTAATATGATTTTTGCGCCGGACTACTCCGATCCGGTTCTGTTTTAGCACACTTATTATGTTTCTTTCTTGTCATCGGTCACGAAAGACCCGGTACTCATTTTTGGTTTGATAAAATTGTCAATTCCTGCTCTTTGAAGTAACGCTGCTCTTTTTTCCGGAAAATGGAGCTTTATCTCTGCAAAAATGTACAAGACCGGCCTTTCGGGAATCTATTTTCAGCATTTATTTCCCTTTTTTGTTTGCCGATTTGTTTTTTTGCTGTGCTTAGTATATACTTGAAATAATGGATGTAAAATAGATAGATTTGCTTAAAAATTCATCTATTTTGCTTGTCATCAACCTTGCTTCAAAGTTCATCAATCCGGCTGCGTATTTTCGCAGAAATCAATGTTTTAAAAGGAGTTTTTGTCGATTGTCCCCAAAAAGAAAGGTGGTTTTTTGTGAAAAGTGTTGATATCGGCGTACTGCCAAATTCGATCTGTTTTTCATTTACACCCCCGGATATTGCCAGACAGCTCTATTTCTACCCGACCTGGTGCGGGCACTATTTCTGTTCCTCGCGCTACTATATGAAAAGGAATTCCTACCCGCCTCTCCTGGTCATCTATGTGCGAAGAGGCATCCTCAATGTGGAGTACCGCGGGGAGAAACGGCAGGCCCGGGAGGGCGACGTCGTTCTTCTGGACTGCACAGAGCCCCACTACTATCACGCGGAGAACAATCTGGAATTCCTCTATATGCATTACGAGGGATCCAACGCGCACGAGATCACGCAGCACATCATCAATCTCCACGGATGGCTCTTTCGCCGGGAGGACCGGGACGAAGAGGGGCGCTTTGTCAGAGACAGCCGCAACGAGCGTGTCAACATCCTGCTGCAGGACATGGTCTATCTGTACGAGCACAACCACGCGGAGACCATGTTTGAAAGCTCCGCGCGTATCTACAAACTGTTCGAGATCCTTCTCTCTCCCTCCACCCAGGAACAAAAGGAGGAGCTGCCCATCACTGCAGCCGTGGAATACATCCGCGCCAATGTCGGCAAGCCCATCGCACTGGAAGAACTGGCGGACATCGCAAAACTCAGCCCCTACTATTTTTCCCATATGTTCAAGCGGGAGACCGGCTTCGCTCCCATGGAATATGTGATCAACACCCGCATCGAGCACGCCAAGACCCTCCTGCTCACGACAAGCATGTCGATTTCCGAGATTGCAGAGGAGGTCGGCTATTCCTCCAGCGGAAGCCTCATCAACCTCTTTGTCAAAAAAGTCGGCTCCTCTCCCGGCCAGTACCGCAAGAGCCACAAGAGTCTGAAGCGGTAAATACAGTTTTGTTGACGCTCATATCGTTATGATGATATAATATGACTACACAATCACATCACTTGTTTAATGGAGGGTATTCTATGATCTCGATCAAAGAGACGATCCGTCCCTCTGCAGATCTTCGTAATCATTACAGCGAGATCTCCAGAAAATGCCGGGAAGAGAGAGAGGTCGTCATCATCACTGTAAATGGGAGAGGTGACACCGTTTCCATTGGCTATGAAGAATATTTACAGATGAAATCCCGCCTTGAACTGCTTGAGCTCCTCGCAGAGGCTGAAGAAGATGTCAGAAGCGAAAGAGTCGCTCCCCTGCAGACCTCCTTTGACGATCTGCGCGCAATGTTAAAGGGGGGATGAGAAACTTGTATACTTTACTCAGAACGGAAACAGCCGATTCCTGCCTTCGGAAAATCGTTCTCTTCATTGCGGAAAAATTCGGAAATGAAACAGCATTGGACAGACTAGACAGAATAGAGAGGGAAATTTCCATACTTGCGGAAAATCCTTATGCCGGCATAGATCCCCGCTACATGGTCCTGCGCCGGCAGGGCTTTAAAGTACTTATATTGGAAAAAGATCTGGTCTTTTACAAAATCAATGAAGCAGAAAAAATCGTCACAATCTATGCAATTACAGATCAGCGTCAGGATTATCTGAAAATCCTCAGAGGTCTGTAAATGTCTATGAATCAAAAACAGGCCCCTCTGCACTTTCCGTGCAGAGGGGCCTGTTTTTTTCTTGTGATACAGCCCGAGCGGGGGAGACAGGGGACGGTTCTTTGTCTCCTGATTTTCTTTTGGAAAGGAGACAGAGAACCGTCCCCTGTCCCCCAAGCTGGTCGAACCGCCGGTCACTTCCCGGAGCGATTTTCTGAAGGATGCCCTACCCCGGAAAACCACGACGAAGATTTCTTTTTTTAACAGGCTTGATCTGCTTTATGGTGACTCCCTTTTTCACGAGGAAAACCCGGTTGGAAATCTCCATCAGGGCCCGGTCATTGTAGGAATCCGTATAAAAAGCATCAATCGGCTGGTCACCGTATAGTTCTCTGTAGCGCTTCAGCTTGTTTTCCTTAAAGTTGAGGTAGGCAAACCGCCGGCCATCCAGATCCACTTCGGAACAGATAATATGGTCCGTGTGCAGCCTGTCCCTGATTCCATTGATCAGAATATCCGGCCCGGCAGTGATAATGATATCCTCCGGGCCGATCCTTTTCAGGATCTTCCTGTTCAGCTTATGCGCGTGGATCTGCCAGAATCTATCAATAATCTCAGGTACCTCGTCCTTGTCTCCCATGACTGCCTGACAGAAATCGTTGAGGATGATTTCCATCTCTTTTCTTCCGACCATACACAGCTTATATTTGACCAGATTTGTGAAAATCATAGGAAGATAAAGAATAATCTTTTTGTTGTTTCTGATCATATAGACCGCGAGGTCTATGGAACTTTCGCCGCGGTAAATGGTGTTATCGAAGTCAAAAACCTTCATGACAACAGTCTCCTCCCTTATCACGGTTGACAGATGATCCATATCTTTTGTTCGAAGCCAGTCTCCGGTCATTATATGCTCTTGTAACAAAAAAGGAAACTGCATTGTAAATAAAGTGACTGCACTGTATTGAGAAATGGGCTGTTCATTATGAACAGCCTGTTTTTTGTTCCACACAGGTACACTATTGAGGAAATGTGCATTTATATTCTGTGCTTCGGGCGAGTCTTCAGATTTTCTTATTCAGCACCTTTTTATCGCCCTTTCGATAAAACATTTCTCCAATCTAAGGTTGTTCTAAGTTTCGTCGTGAATAATAGCACATGAACAAGAGGTCATAACCACAGGTATGAAAGAGAGGTGATCATGCAGGTATGTCCAGTGTGACAGCAAAGGAGAAAATTCATTATCGGCATGAGTGGAAACACGAGATCTCCTGGTCAGACCTGATATCCATCAGACAGAGATTGAGAGCAGTCGCCGAGTCCGACCCCCATGCAGTGGAAGGCCGATATCTGATCAGAAGCCTGTATTTTGACAATTTAAATGACAAGGCGCTTCGGGAGAAGGTGGATGGAGTGAACAGAAGGGAAAAATTCAGAATCCGCTACTATAACGGAGACCCCTTCTCGGTAATGCACCTCGAGAAAAAAAGCAAACTGAACGGCTTGGGAACCAAGTACTCTGCGCCGTTGACAGTGGACCAGGCACAAAAAATCGTGGATGGTGAGACTGACTGGATGCTTCATTCCCCCCACTCCCTGATCCAGGAACTGTACTGCAAGATGCGATACCAGGGAATGAAGCCGATGACGATCGTAGATTACACAAGAGAGCCATTTATTTATAGACCGGGTAATGTAAGAGTCACTTTCGACTATGACATCCGGACGGGAATGCGGTGCACAGACTTCCTCAATCCTGATTGTGTAACAGTCCCCGCCGGCTATGCAGGGATCATCCTGGAAGTGAAATGGGACGCCTATCTGCCCTCCATTATCAGAGATGCTATACAGACACCCGGCAGAAGAGTCTGTGCCTTTTCCAAATACGCTCAGTGCAGAATTTACGACTAATTGACGGTTTTCTATACGATTCGTTATGATGTGTTTTTTACAAAGAATGTAAAGACATTAAGCAGAGAATTTTTACAAAAAATGAGAGGAAATAAAAAAGAGGTAAGTATAAATGACATTTTCGGATATTTTTAAATCAAATTTTCTTTCCAATGTGACAGCAGTAAGTATGTTTGATATGGTGGTCGCCCTTGTCCTGGCATTTGGCATGGGTGTATTTATCTATCTGATTTACAAAAAGACCTATGCAGGTGTCATGTACTCATCCTCATTCGGAGTGACTCTGGTAGCGCTCACAATGATCACAACTCTCGTGATCCTGGCTGTGACCAGCAACGTCGTCCTTTCCCTTGGTATGGTCGGTGCTCTGTCCATAGTCCGTTTCAGAACTGCCATTAAAGAGCCCCTCGACATTGCTTTCCTGTTCTGGGCCATCGCTGCAGGCATCGTCCTTGCTGCCGGAATGATCCCGCTGGCTGTTTTCGGCAGCGTGCTGATCGGTCTCATCATTCTGTTCTTTGCCAACCGGAAGGAAAACACAAACCCTTATATTGTTGTCCTGGACTGCATCAATCATGAAAGCGAGCAGAGAGCAATGACTTTTCTCAAAGAGAGGACAGGCAAGTGCAGTGTCAAGAGCAAAACCGCCCGCAAAGGCAGTGTGGAACTGAACCTGGAGATCAGGCTCAAGGACGATAACACGGATTTTGTCAATGCGCTGTCAGAGCTCGAAGGCGTGGGCAGTGCAGTGCTCGTAAGCTACAACGGTGATTACATGGGCTGATCTCAAGGAGGTAGCAGCAATGTCAACGCACAGCAAACTGGATAAGATCTGCGTTGCCATCGTCATATGCTGTCTTATCTTGACCGCACTGTTTATGAAAGGTGAATCTCTGGGGATTAAAAAAATCGTAGATGAGGATGCAGAACAGAACTCCGATTCAGAATATTTTACTGCAAATGATCTGGAAGGAAACTGGGATGCCTCGGATGCAGCCGTAATCACTCTGACCGGAGACGGAGCAGAAATCTCCGGAAACGGGGCATATGCCAATGATGGAAACGTGGTGATTACAAACGCCGGATATTACGTGGTTTCCTGATCACTCACTGACGGTTATCTGTCTGTGGACGCCTATGATTCCTCCAAAGTATTCATCCTGCTGAACGGAGTAGAGATCAACTGCAGCGACGATGCATGTATCCGGGTGGAACAGGCGGACAAAGTCTTCCTGACGCTCGCTGAAAGCAGCCAAAACACTCTCACCAGTGGTTCTGCTTACTCGGAGCAGGCACTGAAAGACGGGACGGACGGAGCTGTTTTCGCACATGACGATCTGACGATCAACGGCAGCGGAAGTCTTACTGTAAACGCAGAATATAGACATGGGATAGCCGCCAACGATGACCTGATCATCACCGGCGGAACGATCACAGTAACTGCAGCCGCAGATGCCATTCACGCAAACGACAGTCTCCGCATCAAGGAAGCCTCTATCACATTAGATGCGGGAGATGACGGTATGGTCACTTCCAATGAAGAGGAAAACGGATATCTGTACATAGAGTCCGGCAGCCTCAATATAAAGGCAGCTGATGACGGCATCCACACCACCGGAGAGATCACGATTGCAGGCGGTGACCTCACTGTTTCCGCGGGAGATGATGGTATTCACTCCGACGCTTCCGTATCTTTCCTGGATGGATCGCTTCTCATCGAGGAATGCTATGAAGGCATTGAAGCATTGATTATCGATGTTTCCGGAGGTGAGATCACGATCTACCCGGAGGACGACGGATTCAATGCCAACGGCAACAGCGACAGTCAAATCGGTGCCGGCGGCAAGGGCGGCCATCGTCAGGAAGCCTTTACCGGTGATACAACGGTACCCTCCGAAATGAAATCCATAGATATGACAGGAGACATGCAGGTTCCTCCCGATACGGGTTCTGATATGAGCTCTGCAGATTCGACCAGTGACATGCCGACTCCTCCCGATATGGGTTCTGATATGGGCTCTGCAGATTCTACCGATGGAATGCCGACTCCTCCCGCCCGAGGTTCCTCAGGAGAAAGCACGGACACACAATCGTCCTCAACCGCAAATGATGAGGAAACCTACATCAACATCAGCGGCGGAACGATCACGATTATCAATGAAACCGGTAATGACGCCGACGGTCTTGATTCCAATGGCGATCTCTTCATCAGCGGAGGTACGATTTATGTAAGTCTTCAGGGATCCGGCAGCAACAGCGCTGTTGACTATGGCAGCGAAAGCGGCGGAGTTGCGGAAATCTCAGGCGGTACGATCATTGCCTGCGGAGCATCATCCATGGCGGAAACATTTGATTCCTCTTCCACACAGGCATCCATACTGTACAATACCAATACTGCAGCTGAAGCCGGCACAACACTCGCAGTCGAAGATACAGACGGCAATGTCCTGCTGTCCTGGGAAGTCCCCTGCAGTTTTTCCTCAGCACTGGTAAGCTTCCCGCAGCTGGAAACAGGCGGCACCTATATTGTCGCGATCGGTGACAATACAGAAGAGATCACATTGGAAGAAATATCCGGATCCTATGGCGATGCACAGAGCAGTATGTCTGGCGGAAATATGCATTGGGGCGGCATGCAGCACAGTGGCGGCGGCCGCAGCGAGAACTCTTCTACAGACAGCACAGATATTGCAGCTGCACATCCACATATGCCTGACATGAACCAGAATGGTTCGAGCAATACCAGTGCAGAACAGTCTGCCCCGGATATGTCCGGCAATCCCATGCAGATGCAGCAGGAGCAGTCAGAGGAAGAAGAACACCAGACAGATGAAACACAATCAACAGCGACCCCTCTTAATGCCGGGACATGGGGTATCCTGGTAGGATGCACCGCATTATTACTGACAGGAATTGTAATCAGTAAATCTTATAAAAAGCATTAACTATAACAATGGGGATGTTAATTAGCCGGACTTCTCAGCTAATGCAACATCCCCGTTTTTTACTATGTCAGTATGCTAAGCAATTGCACTAAGCCTTTGCGCCGTCTTCTTTCCTGCACGCCTTTGGCAATTGCACTTCCTGATATTAAGCCTTTGCGCCTGCTTCTTTACGGCGGGCCTTTGCTGCCATAGCTTCACGAGTGACGTCGAGCAGGACAGCGCCGATGATAACAAGGCCGAGGACCATGTTCTGGACTGCGGAGTCAACAGACAGAAGGGTGAAGCCGTTTCTCAGGGTCGCGATGACCAGAGCGCCGATGATGGTTCCGAGCATGGTACCTTTGCCGCCCATGAAGGATGCGCCGCCGATGACGCAGGATGCGATAGCGTCAGTATCGTAAGGCTGGATGGCGTTTGCGCCGTTGCAGATGCCGGAACGGCCGATGGAGACGATACCTGCGATGGCTGCCATGAATCCGGACAGGGCATAGCAGAATGTCAGGACGTTTGCGGAATCAATACCGGAAAGAGCGGGTCAGCAGGATGTGCATGATGATGTAGATGATGACAACTACAATGAAGCTTACAGGGAAGCCGCCGATAGTAGCGGAGCCCAGTGCCATAACGCCGTCCGGGAAGCCGGAGATCATCTGGGAGCCTGTGACCAGAAGGGATGCGCCCCAGAGGAAGTTCTTCATACCAAGGGTGGATACGAAGGGATGAGGCAGGTGCAGTCTGCGACCAGGGCAATGAGGATCAGGACTACAGGGTTTGTCATGCCGCCTTTGACCAGCATACCGCAGATGCATGCGCAGAATGTTGCGTTCGCACCGACGGAGAGGTCGATACCTGCTGTGATCAGGCAGAGCAGCATACCTGTGGACAGGAGCGCTGTGAAGGTCGTCTGCTTGAGGACGGACATCAGGTTGGAGTAGGTCAGGAACTTGTCAGTTGCGATCGTCAGTACGACGCAGAGGATAACCAGCGCGCCAATGGTACCAAGATACGCCGAAAGGCCGCCTAATTTTTTGTTTTTCATCTGATCTTCCTTTCTATATCACCGATAAGGTGTCAATGTAAAAATGGATCCGATGGGATCACCGGGGGAGACAGGGGACGGTTCTTTGTCTCCTGTATTCTCCCTTTGACAGGAGACAAAGAACCGTCCCCTGTCTCCCGCTCTGGCAGTCTTTAATCGTCCAGAGTGCCGCCCGAAGAGAAATTCGCGCAGGCGATTTCTCTGAAGGCC
Organism: uncultured Lachnospiraceae bacterium; assembly: GCA_900321785.1. Taxonomy (GTDB): domain Bacteria; phylum Bacillota; class Clostridia; order Lachnospirales; family Lachnospiraceae; genus CAG-791. Next base: position 41,810 of record ONXK01000001.1, read on the forward strand.
CGAAGTCAGCGGAGCTGACTTCTGATTTAGATTAATCGCTATCAAGCGATTAATCTAAATTGCCGCCCCATGCTGCCTTCATAAGGCTCTCCTGGTTGAAGTGCTTGCTGTCACGGTCGACAACCGCCTTCACCTCGCCCTCACGCATAACGACTACGCGGTCGGACATGCCCAGGATCTCAGGCATTTCGGATGATACCATGATGACGCACTTGCCTTCCTTGACAAGGCGGTTCATGACGTTGTACACCTCGATCTTGGCGCCGACGTCGATACCGCGGGTAGGCTCGTCAAAAATGAAGATCTCCGCGTCTGTGTTGACCCATTTGCCGATGACGACCTTCTGCTGGTTACCGCCGGACAGCTGTCCGACGATCTCGTCGATGGAAGGTGTCTTGATGCGCAGGGACTCGATGTTCTCCGTGCCCTTCTCCAGGATGCGCTTCTGGTTCAGGAACATTCCGTCGGAGAATCCCTTCAGGTTGGCCAGGATCAGGTTGTTGCGGATGGACTCCGCAAGGACCAGGCCCTGTCCCTTTCTGTCCTCGGTCAGGAATGCGATGCCCGCCTTGATGGCCTGGCCCGGATTCTTGATCGTGACTTCTTTACCGTCGATATAGATCTTGCCGCCGTCCAGGGGGTCCGCGCCGAAGATCGCGCGCATGGTCTCTGTACGGCCTGCGCCGACCAGGCCTGCGAAGCCCAGCACCTGTCCGCGGTATGCTTCGAAACTCACGTCATGCAGGACGCCGCCTTCCTCCAGGTGCTCGGCCTTGAGGGCGACCTCGCCCTTGACGCCGAATTCCTTGGGGAAGAGGTTGTCCAGTGAACGGCCGACCATGGCCGCGATCAGTGAGTCATTATTCCAGTCCTTGATATCCCTTGTGTCGATGTACTGGCCGTCGCGGATGACTTCCACGCGGTCGCACAGCTCGAAGAGCTCTTCCAGTTTGTGGGATACGAAGACGATGCCGATCCCGCGGTCACGCAGTTCGCGGCAGGTCTTCATCAGCTGCTCGACTTCCTTCTCGCCCAGAGAGGAGGTCGGCTCATCCATGATGATCATCTTGGCGTCGATCAGGACAGCCTTTGCGATCTCGATCATCTGCTGTACGCCCATACCAAAGCTGCCGGCAGGCTTTGTGGGGTCGACGTCCTGGCCAAGGGAGGCCATGACTTCTTTCGCCTGCTTGTGCATGGCGGCGTAGTCCAGAAGGCCCATGGGGCCCTTCTTCCA
>ONXK01000178.1:0-7363 GCA_900321785.1 uncultured Lachnospiraceae bacterium
ACATCATGGAGGCAATGAGATGATTCTTGCAGATAAGATCATAGAAAACAGAAAGAAAAACGGCTGGTCCCAGGAGGAGCTGGCAGAGAAGCTTGGGGTCTCCAGGCAGTCCGTATCCAAATGGGAGGGCGCCCAGGCGGTACCGGACTTAAAGAAGATCCTGCAGCTGTCGGAAATTTTCGGCGTCAGCACAGACTACCTGATCAGGGACGAGATTGAGGAGGCGCCGACGCAGGAGCTGGCTCCTGTGGATAACGGTCTCGAAGAAACGGTCAGAAGTGTTTCCATGGAAGAAGCGTCTGCCTTCCTTGAGCAGAATGAGACCGCATCGCGCACGATTTCCACGGGCGTCATGATGTGCATCTTGTCGCCTGTGCCCCTGATCCTTCTGCAGCAGCTCGCGTCCATAGGATATATTCCTATGGAGGAAACGATTGCAGAAATCATAGGAACGGCAATTCTGCTGGTGATCATCGCGATTGCGGTCGGGCTGTTTATCCGGGAAGGGATGCGCGGGAAAAGGTTCGAATACCTGGAGCAGATCGATATCGATACCGAGTACGGCGTGAACGGAATGGTAAAGGAGCGCCGGGACGCCTATGCGGAGACCCATAGCAGACGCCTTATCATAGGAGTCATGATGTGCATCATCTCCTCGGTTCCTCTGCTTGGCATTCAGGCAGTCAAATACTCCAACAACAGCGACCTGCTTCCCGCATTGGGCATAGCCCTGCTCCTGATCCTGTGCGCTTGCGGCGTCCGGCTGATCGTCCTGACCTCGATCAAGCAGGGCGGTTTTGATAGGCTTTTGGAAGAAGGCGATTATACCAGACTCAACAAAAAGGCCGGAAAGTACGACGGAATCTACTGGGCTATCGCGACAGCGGTCTATCTGGGCTGGAGCTTTACCAGCTCCCGCTGGGAATATACCTGGATCGTATGGCCGGTGGCAGGAGTCCTGTTTGTCGCTTACCGCGAGATAATGAAGTCCATTGTCCGCTCCAGATAAACGGCTCCCCTTATAAATTGCGGAAAAAAATGTACTTGACATAGCCGGGATTTAATAATGAGAGGTCATGCATACTGTAATAAAACCGGCACTCTTCCAGTTTGGAGGAGTGCCGGTTTCGATGTCCGGTTTATAAGAGTGCCGGTTTCGATTGCCATGGTGTTTTTTTAGTCTTATGCAGCAGGGAGAACAAATTCCTGACCTGTATAAATCAGGCGCGGATTGTCGATCTTGCCTTGATTGAGCTCATAGATTTCCTGCCAGCGGCTTCCGTCGCCAAGTTCTGAAGCTGCGATATTCCAGAGGCAGTCGCCTTTTTTAACAGTGTAAGTCCTGGAGGAATCGGAGGCTTTTTGGGATTCGGCCTCATCAGAGGTATCTGTCTGCGCATCTGCGCTGTTACTTTCATCTTCGTTCTGCAGAGCGTTTAGTCTGTCTGGAATATCGTAAGTGTCATAATATTCATCATAGAGACCAAGACAGGCGTCCATTCCGGGATTGGAACTGAGTGCCTTCTCTATCACGGTCTGCCATGAACCGTATTTTTCATAGAGCTGATCCGGAGTGGGGCCTTCTTCCTGCCCGAAGGTTTGAAGATTGCTTTCTTTGACTAATTTCAGTCCTTCCGGATTTCCATCGTAAGATGCCAGTCTGATGTCATTGCGGGCTTTACTGACGGCGCGCGCAATCTCCTCTACATTTTTACCTTTCCCGAGCATATCTTCAATCATTCTGTAAAGGGCACTCATGCTCTCGTGATATTCCTCACGTTCCTTTCGCCCTGCCGCAACTGCATCCGCATCCGTCCAATCAATAGCATCGACATACTGCTTGAGCCTTACTGAATCGGGACTGGGTGAATATCCGTATACAGCTTCAGGATTGACGACAATGTCTTTGGCGGCATTCGGATTCTCCATAGGATTATGCTGGTAGTGGAAGGAATCCGTTCGGGCTTCATCGGCCGCTGACTGAGTGCTGGAAGCGGCTGACGATTGAGTGCTGATATCTGCTGCAGATTCCGTGCCGGCATCGGAAGATTCGGAAGCAAAGACCGATGTTGGCGCACTGACAGACATAATCAGAATCAGGAGTGCTGCAAGGAGTGAAAGGTGTTGTCTGTGCATAGATTTTTTAGTGTACATCGAATAAGCTCCATATAAAGTGTTTTAGTTAAAGTAGATGGTACATTTTTTACTATAAATACAAGGGGAGAATGTGTCAAGGGAGGTTAATTCTTCATCGCGCAATACCCGTGTCTTCAGACGTGGGATATGCGCGCAAAAAACAGAGTACGGGTTACAAGTCACTCCCTCACCGGATTCGACGTGTTTTTGAGCGTCGGAACGCTCAAAAACCGGAGTTTTACGGCGTTCGGCGTTTCGCGAAGCGAAATTGGAATCGCCGGACGCAACGTTAGCAAGGTTCGAGGAACGCAGTTGACGCAGGATAAGCCTGACGATAAAATGTAAATGCCCTGTTTTATATGTGGATAGTACTCCTCAGGGACTGGGCAGCAGGTATATACTGTCACAGAACAAACAGGTAATGCTATAAGAATATGCTGAAGAAGCGGTATCAACAACAGGAAGCAATGCTGAAGAAGCAGTATCAACAACAGGAAGTAATGCTGAGGAAGCGGCATCTACAACAGGAAGTAATGCTGAAGAAGCAGTATCAACAACAGGAAGGGTACGGCAGTGAGAAAAATTAAAAACCTCGTTATCGGAGGCATTGAAAATAAAATATTTAATCTGGTCCTGCTCACAGTTATTCTGGTAGCAGCGGTCTATTCGGTTGTAATTGTTTATCAGACCAACAATCTTCGGGACCTGGTGGAGAAAACCAACAAGGAGCAGAAGGATTCGATCACGGAGATCTCCGATAACACAATGTATCAGGTGGTCGCCAATAATCTGGTCACTGACACCAGGCTGAAGGCGACGATCGCAGATGATCGATTCCGGGAAGCAAAATCAAATGTCCTCATGCTGGGGGAGTATGCCGCTCATCTTTTCGATGAGCCGGAGAGTGTTAAGCCGCAAAAAGTATCGAGGCCGGACGCTTCCAAAGACGGGCAGGTTACTGTGCAGCTTATGAGCGAGGATGGAGTCACACTCACCGACCCGGATCTTTCGGCCCGGATCGGTCTGATCGCCAATATGTCGGATATGCTGGAGGCTATATTCAAGAATACTGACTTAAGTTCCAGCTTTGTAGGGCTTCCGGAAGGGGTTTTTCTGATTGCCGATGACCGGGAAGCTGATAAATTTGACGAAAACGGAAAATTGAAATCCATTCCTGTGACCCAGAGGCCCTGGTATACAGGGGCTGTTGAGACAGGCGGGCTGTATTTTACGGATGTTGAAGAGGATGCTTTTACAGGGGATATAGGTATTGTATGTTCACTTCCCGTTTATCATGACGGAAAGCTTGTTGCGGTTGTCGGAGCGGACCTGTTCCTGGACGACCTGAAGGACGCCGTGGATCTGTCTGATCAATACGGCGGCTTCGAGTGTGTCATCAATCAGGATGGACATGTGCTTTTTTCTCCTGTGTCTGAAGGATCTTTCCAGGTGCATGTTTCCCGGGAGAGCGTTGATCTGCGGCAGTCTGAGAATAAGGAACTGGCGGCATTTGTAGGTGATTCTCTTCAGCAGAGTACCGATATCACGGAGATTGAAGCGGACGGGACAAAGTATTATATGGCAGGCGCTCCGCTGCCGACAGTCGGATGGACGCTGATCTCGGCTGTCAGCAAGGAGATTGCAATGAGCCCGACCGCCATGATGGAGGAGAAGTACGACAGCATACTCAACAATGCCGTCAGTTCATACAATCACGAGAACAGGCAGGGGCTCACAACACTTATCGTTCTTGTCATAGCTGTATTGTTCATTTCGATCATGTTCGCACTGATTCTTTCAAAGAGAATCGTTAAGCCGCTCAATACAATCTCTAAAAACATAGAGAGACTGAGTGTGACGAAAGAGCAGTTCCGCATGGAGGATGTTTACAGGACCGGAGATGAGATTGAAGTATTGGCCAAAAAATTTGCCAGTCTTTCGTCAAGGGCGAATCATTATGTGAACCAGATTCAGAAAGTCACGGCAGAAAAAGAGAGGATCAAGCTGGAACTGGGGATGGCAAATGCAATCCAGGCCAGTCAGCTTCCTCATTTGTTCCCTGCTTTCCCGGAGCGCAAAGAGTTTGATATTTATGCATCCATGACACCGGCTAAAGAGGTCGGCGGTGATTTCTATGATTTCTTCCTGGTGGATGACGATCATATTGCTCTTGTTATGGCGGATGTCGCCGGTAAGGGTATTCCTGCGGCGCTCTTTATGATGATCTCCAAGATCCTGATCCGGAACCGTGTGCAGAATGGCGAGAGACCCGGTGAGGCCCTCAGGAATGTTAATAATCAGCTGATGGAAGGCAACGAAGCTGAACTGTTTGTCACAGTATGGCTGGCAATTGTAGAAATATCCACAGGTAAGGGTGTAGAAGTCAATGCCGGACACGAACATCCGGTCCTTCGCCGTTCGGAAGGTGAGTTTGAGCTGATCAAATACCGTCATTCACTGGCAGTAGCTGCCATGGAGAATGCTCCCTTCCGGGAGAGAGAGTTCATGCTTTACCCCGGTGATACAGTCTTTGTATATACCGACGGCGTGGCCGAGGCCGCAAATGAAAAGAATGAGCTCTACGGTACAGAACGGATGCTGTCTATTTTGAATCAGAGACCGGATGCGGAACCTGAAGAAGTGCTGCGCCATGTCATGCAGGGTATCAACACATTTGTTGACGGTGCGGAGCAGTTTGATGATATCACCATGCTCTGCTTCAAATACATAGGTCCCGTTCAGGAAGACGGAGCGACAGACATCGTTGATAGGGATGCGGATGCGTCAGCTGCTGACGATAATGAAAAAAACAGGCAGGAGAGCAAAGAACGGGAAGGTACAGACCAGGAGAGCGAAACCCGGGAGAGTAAAGACCGGGAGAGCGAAGTCCGGGAGAGCGAAGACGGGGAGGGTACAGTCCTGAAGAATGAAGTCCGGGACAGTAAAGCGCAGGACAGTGAAAGTGTCTGATGAAAAGCGTGTGAAAGAAGCAGCTCGAGGCACCTGGCACATATGAAAAAAGAAAATGATCCCGCTCAAATTTACGGATTCGAGCGGGGTCACTTTATGTCCGGGAAACAGGGTGAGACATATACCTCTGTAGTCAGCAATAATTACCCTCTCCGTGTCCCTAAAAAGCTTACCACTTCACAGGAAGTGTTCCGGTCAGCTTCAGCTGACAACGTTGACCGGTTTGCCTTCAAAGAAGCCGCGGATGTCATCGGCGATTACGCCGACAAGGCGCTGGCGGGTCTCCAGGCCCTTCCAGCCCATGTGGGGTGTAATGATCACATTGTCCATGGTGTAGAGCGGATCGTCTGCAGCAGGCGGCTCAGTTTCCTGCACATCCAGACCTGCACCTGCAATCTTCCCGGCAGCGAGGGCACTGATCAGGGCGGGCTGATCGATGAGGGCGCCTCTGGAGGTATTGATCAGGAAGGCAGAGGGTTTCATCAGGGAAAGCGTTTCTTCATTGATCATGTGGCGGGTCTTGTCATTTAAAGGGCAGTGAAGGGAAACATAGTCGCTTTCTTTAAGAAGAGTATCAAGGGATACAAAAGACAGATTCTCCTGATCGGGGCGACGGGTTCTGGTATAGCAGAGGACTTTCATGTCCATTGCCTGTGCCACACGGATCACCTGACGTCCGATATTGCCGTAACCGACAACACCGAGTGTTTTCCCGTTCAGTTCCACGTGCGGTACCTGCAGATGCTCTGTGAAATTGGTCCTGTCGCCTTTTGCAAGCATCTTCATCTGTGTCTGCATGGTCGAAGAGAGGTTCAGCATCATCATGACGGCGGTATGCGCCACTCTGTGTGAACTATAGGCAGGGACATTGCAGACGGTGATTCCTTTTTTGACTGCCGCATCAATATCAATGTTATTATATCCTGTGCCGGCTTCACAGATTAATTTTACACTGTCCGGGAACTGTTCGATCATTTCCGCCGGGACCGGAAGCTCTTTGGTCACAACCGCACAGGCACCCTGGATCCGGCTGATGATCTCCTCAGGGGCACTGTCATCATAGACAATTGTCTCCGGAGAAAGGATGCTGAAATCCAGCAGCCCGTCATAATTCATTTTTGCAGCATTCAAAACCACTACTTTCTGATTACTCACAGCTTCCTCCTTTGTGTTTGCCTTGTATGATTACGATTCCACGTTTATTTTACTACGAGGAGGAATTCTCTGGCAATGAAAACCATTGGGAGTATGACTGTACGTTACAAGTCACTCCCCCACCAGATTCGACGTGTTTTTGAGCGTCGGAACGCTCAAAAACCGGAGTTTTACGGCGTTCGGCGTTTCGCGAAGCGAAATGTACACACCCTGTCGAGGATGTGACAGTGGCGTGTGGACAGTTACGAATACATACAATATAATAATGAATTGCAGAAGAAGACTTTAGACTGCCGCAGGAATTACTGCAGAAACCCTCGTGCCGGTGGAAACAGTTGAAATCGTACGTATATGTATGTGTTCATACACCGGGGGAATGGCAACAGCGCAGGACGAGCTGTACGCATACATCCCGGCAGATGAACGGTATATTGATTTTGTTTACCGGAGGAAGAGAATACAATGAAAAAAAATATTTTTACGAGAGTAATAGTAACGGTCATGGCAGCAGCCCTGATCCTGGCAACTGCCGCATGCGGCAAAAAAGAAGCGAAGGAAGAGGAACCGAAGTACTTTATTGATGTCCAGCAGGACGGAAGCGTTCTTGTCAACTTTGATAAAACGGCAAAGGGAACCGGCGGCGGCACAGGCATTGCGATTGAGGAGGGAGAATACCTTGTGATCGAGTCTGCGCTTACAAAGGGGAAGGTACATGTTGTCGTGAAAAGAGGCGGCGATGATATAAACGAGGTTCCCGCCGAGGATTCCGATACCCCTGCGACCATTGACGGTGTAGTAGAGGGAAGCGGCGAGACGGAATACATGATGATCGAGCCGGGTAATTACTTCTTTAGTGTCATGGTTGAGAAAACGGCAAACGGAACCATCACCGCATCAAAGAGAGCTCTTCCTGCTGACGATGCAGATGCAGGCGATACCGCGGCAGCCCGGTGAGGATATGCATTTGCAGGCGATACCATAGCAGCCCGGTGGGGATGTGCATTTGCAGGAGATACCATAGCAGCCCGGTGAGGATATGCATTTGCAGGCGATACCATAGCAGTTCAGTGAGGATGCATCGGAGTCCGGTGTATCCTCACTG
>ONXK01000178.1:7390-8195 GCA_900321785.1 uncultured Lachnospiraceae bacterium
GAAGGAAAAGGAAAGTAAAGAAAATGAGAAAAAAGGCCGGAAAGACATTGTTCGGAAAAACAGGAATGTATATCCCGCAGATGACCCTGGGAACATGGGGAATCGGCGGCGCAGGATGGGACACCTATTCAGATGAGGACAGGCTTGATGCGATCCGCTCTGCCGTGGAGTGCGGGATTACGCTCATCGACACAGCACCTGCCTATAATGCCGGAGAAGCGGAGCGCTATATCGGAAAGGCTCTGGAGACGATCGGCGGCCGAAAAGAAGTCATGCTTGTGACAAAATGCGGCAACCGCTTTATAGACGGGAAATATGTGCGCAGCGGAAAAGCGGAGAATATTTTCGCGGAGTGTGACGATTCTCTCAGAAATCTGCGGACAGATTATATTGACGTCATGCTTGTTCACTGGCCGGATCCCACAGTCCCTTTTTCCGAGACCTTCGGTGCTCTGGAGGAACTCAAAAAAGAGGGGAAGGTCCTGCATATCGGCGTGTCCAATTTCACCAGAGAACAGATCGAGGAAGTACAGAAGACTACGGAGCTTGAGGTGCTCCAGGTCCAGTATTCCATGCTGCATAGGGACAATGAGGAACTGCTCAAATGGGCACATGCGCAGGGCATGGGAACAATGGCCTACGGGGCCCTTACGGGAGGACTTCTGACCGGCCGTTACCGCACGGTGGAGACCTATGAGGCAAGCGACAGCAGGAACCGTTTTTACGGGAGATATTTCCAGGAGCCGTATTTTTCCAGGGTGATGAAACTTCTGGATCTGATGCAGCCGGTCGCAGACGGGCACGG
>ONXK01000059.1 GCA_900321785.1 uncultured Lachnospiraceae bacterium
CAAGATGGGCCTCTCCCAGCTGTATCAGCTGCGCGGGCGTGTTGGCCGCACGGGAAGGACGGCCTATGCCTTTTTGATGTACCGGCGCGGACAGATCCTGAAGGAGGTTGCGGAGAAACGCCTGGCCGCGATCCGGGAATTTACGGATCTGGGAAGCGGATACCGCATCGCCATGCGGGATCTGGAGATCCGGGGTGCAGGCAGTATCCTCGGACGTGTCCAGCACGGCAACATGCAGGCGGTGGGGTACGATCTGTACTGCAAGCTCCTCGAAGGGGCTGTCAAACGGGCAAAAGGAGAGGAGATTGAGGAGGAAAAGAATGTCACCGTCAATCTCCTCGTGGATGCTTTCCTGCCCGAGAAATATATCGTGAATGAAGAACAGAAGCTGGAGATCTATAAGCGGATCGCAGCCATTGACAGCACGGCTGATGCGGAAGACGTCCGGGAGGAACTGACAGACCGTTTCGGCGATCTGCCATTGCCGGCAAAGAATCTTCTGCGTGTGGCACTGATCCGGTCTGTCGCGGCCCGTCTTGCACTGATCCGGTCTGTCGCGGCCCGTCTTGACCTTTCAGAGATCACCGGCAGCGGCGGAACACTCCGGATCATACCGGACGCAAATGCCAGAGGCATGAAGGTGGAGAATATTCCCAGGCTTGTGAAGCATTACCGGGGATATCTTTCCTTCACGGCAAAGGGCACACCTCAGTTTCAGCTTCACTATCCTTTGTCCGGCAGCACTATCAAAGATGAGGAGACGCTCCTGCAGATGACAGAGGACCTTCTGGTCAATATGTCCAGGCTCCTGCGCTGATGCTGCCTGCTGCCTGATTCCGGACGGGGATCTGCGGCAGGGATCTTATAACCGGTCTTTTTGATTCCCGGTATTTAGCCGGTCAGGACGGATTCTCGTAAATGATCTCTCCCGAGGCTATTGTGCAACGGATCACACCGGGAAGCTGCATGCCCAGGAAGGGGGAGTTGGAGGAGCGGGAAGCAAAGGGTTTCTCCACGGTCCAGACGGCTTTGGGATCAAAAAGAACAAGATCAGCCGGTGCTCCCTCACAAACGCGGCCGGCATCCAGGTGATAAAAGTCCGCGGGGCCGCAGGTGAGGCAGGCAAGGAATTGCTGCATTGTCAGGAAGCCCGGTTCCACAAGGTTTTTCAGGCCCAGCGAAAAGGCGGTCTCCAGTCCGATCATTCCGCTGGGCGCTTTTGTGAAATCATCCTGTGCCTTCTCATGGTCCGCATGAGGCGCATGGTCGGTGGCGATCAGATCGATCGTGCCGTCCCGAAGCCCCTCGATAATGGCGAGACGATCCGCTTCTGTGCGCAGAGGGGGATTGACCTTGGCCAGGGTGCCGCAGCGGAGAATGGCTTCTTCTGTCAGGGAGAAGTGATGCGGAGTTGCCTCTGCGTGAATCCGCGGATTCTGCCTGCGGGCCTTGCGGACCAGGTCCACACCTTCCGCAGTGGATATGTGCTGGATGCAGAGCGGCGCCCCGGTTTTCACGGCCAGTTCCACGTCCCTTTGGATCAGGGTGATCTCCGCTTCCCGGGGAGAGCCGATCAGGCCCAGGGCCTGTGCGGCGGCTCCTCCTCCGTTGATGCCGTTCTGGGAGATCAGGGTCTTGTCCTCCTCGTGGAGGCTGACCGGCAGATCCAGGCGCTTTGCCGCGAGCAGGGCTTCCTCCAGGACGGATGCCTCCATGATGGGGACGCCGTCATCCGTAAAGCCTATTGCGCCGGTGGATGCAAGCGCATCGAAATCGACAGTCTTCTTCCCCTTCATACCCTGCGTGACATTTGCGCAGCTGTAGAGGTGGATCTTTTCTTTTTTTGCACGTGTCAGGATATCGGAGAGAACCTCCGTATTGTCAACGACCGGATTTGTATTGGCCATCAGTATGATACTTGTGTATCCGCCGCGCGCCGCAGCCAGTGACCCGGTGTGCAGATCCTCTTTGTGGGTATAGCCGGGATCGCGAAAATGCGAGTGCGTGTCGATGAGACCGGGCGCGGCACAGAGGCCTTTGCCGTTGAGGACATGGAGGGAAGAGGGGGATCCGGCGGAAATCCCGGAGATTTTTTCGGAGAGATCCGGCTCTATGCGCGTGAACTTTCCGTTTTCAATAAGCAGATCCGTCTCTCTCTGCGTTCCGGAGGCGGGATCATATAGAAATACCTTTTTGATAAGAAGCATAAGTCTCCTCCTTGAAGGGTGTGTGGCAGCAGGCCGCTGCCGCGCCCGCGCCGGGGCGTGAATATAACGAACGACCCGGGTCTTTCGCGAAAAAGACAAAGCCTGGCATTGCCGCGAAAAACACCTTGCGTTTCAGGCGGGCCTGAATTGTAACAGGTTCTACGCATAAGTATATCATAAAGTATGATTAAACAGCGAGTAACGCGGAAAGCGTGAATGAACTTGATTCCTATGACGATTTGTTTTAAAATTCGGTATTCGTGTGGTATACTATTTTGAAAGTGTATACCGTTTTGTGTTGCATCTTTATTACTGGAAAATGAAAATGGAGTTATTACATGTGGATATTTCGTCTGGCACTGACAGCGATTGTTCTGGTCCTGGTGCTCTTGATCGGTATTATTGAACACGTGATCACATGGGTGGTCGCAAAATTTGACCCGAAGGCAGCCCTGCAAATGAGGAGCGCATATGTAAGGGCAGGGTTTACAGCCGTGCGGTTTGTCGCAGTCGGAAAGACGCAGATCATCGGCCTGGAGAACATTCCGACTGACAGAGCTGTCCTTTTTATCGGCAACCACCGCAGTATGCTGGATGTGGTGATCTGCGGATCGGTGATCCCTGTTCCGGTCGGATTCATTTCAAAAATCGAACTTGAAAAGATCCCTCTCCTGCACATGCAGATGAAGGATATCAACTGCCTGTTTCTGGACCGCAGCGATGACAGAAAGGCTCTGAAAACGATCCTGAAGGCAATCGAGCTTGTAAAGGGCGGACAGTCCATGTTTATCTTCCCTGAAGGGACCCGCTCCAAAGAAGAGGGGAAATTCCTTCCCTTCCATGCGGGCAGCTTCAAGATCGCGACGAAGGCAAAGGCACCGATCGTGCCGGTCACGATCGTTGGGACAGGAGATATCCTGGAAGACCATTTCCCCAGGATCAAAGCCGCTCCGGTCGTCGTGGAGTTCGGCAAACCGATCGAGACCGCAGAGATGGGGCGCGACGAGCAGAAGGAACTGCCGGACCGCGTCCGCAATCTGATCATAGAGACATACGAACGCAATCGCAAACTGCTTTGAACAGGAGACGATCTGGCTGATGAAAAAAAAGACAACAATGACTGTTCTTGACAGCCGCATGCTGGCACAGGATATATGGTCTCTGGAACTCGCCTATGCGCCCGAAGATCTCCCGGATGAAGTGCGTCCGGGACAGTTCGCGGGACTGTTTCCCGCCGGGGGCGAAATGCTCCTGATGCGGCCTATCAGTATCTGCAGATGGGACAGAGACCGGGGCGTGCTCCGGTTTGTATACCGGGCTGCAGGAAAGGGAACACAGTCTTTTACCGCTCTGAAGAAGGGCGACAGGATGGATATGCTCGGGATCCTGGGAAACGGATACGACCTGAATGCGCTTCGCGGCAGACATGTCCTGCTGCTGGGCGGCGGTATCGGAGTGCCGCCCATGCTGGAGCTGGCCGCGGCCCTTCACGACACGGCTGACGCGGGGACGAGAGTCACCGCTGTGATGGGATACAGGAACAGCGAGCTTTTCCTTCGGGAGGAGATGGATGCTTTCGCGGATGTGTATACAGCAACAGAGGACGGCAGTGCCGGAACAAAAGGCAATGTCCTTGATGCGGTCCGTGAAAATAATATTCAGGCGGATGTCGTATGTGCCTGCGGTCCCCTCCCTATGCTCCGCGCCATCAAGCGCTTTGCCGAAGAGCAGAATATCCCCGCCTTTCTCTCTCTGGAGGAGAGGATGGCCTGCGGCGTCGGCGTATGTCTCGGGTGTGTTGCAAAGACCAGAAAAGTCGACGAACATTCGAAAGTACACAATGCACGCGTCTGCGTAGAGGGACCCGTCTTCCCGGCGGAGGATGTGGATCTTGACTGAAACTGCCAAACCTGAATTTGCTGCAGATGCTTGTAAAACAGGGCTTGCCCGCCTTTTCGTATAGAGGAATCGCCATTGAATACTTCTCAGTCATCGCATAAAATATCATTGCGGAAACCGGATATGTCCGTCACCATAGCGGGCGTGACATTCAAGAATCCTGTATTGACGGCCTCGGGAACTTTCGGGTCCGGCCTGGAGTACGCGGAGTTTATTGACCTTGCCGGACTTGGCGGTATTGTGACCAAAGGTGTATCCAATGTCCCGTGGCCCGGGAATCCCACGCCCCGCGTGGCGGAGGTCAGTGCCGGCATGCTCAACGCAATCGGACTGCAGAACCCCGGCATGGAAGTCTTTATTGAACGCGATCTTGCCTATCTGAAAGACATTGATACCAGAGTTATCGTCAATGTCTGCGGAAAGAGTGTCGAAGATTATCTGGACGTAGTCCGCCGCCTGCAGAATGAAGCGGTCGATATGCTCGAGATCAATGTTTCCTGCCCCAATGTGAAGGAAGGCGCCATTGCATTCGGCCAGAATCCGGACGCGCTCTATGATATCACCTGCAGGATCAAAAAAGAGGCGGCACAGCCCGTGATCATGAAGCTGACGCCCAATGTGACCGATATCACGCAGATGGCACGCGCAGCCGAAGCCGGAGGCGCGGACGCGATCTCGCTGATCAATACGATCACAGGGGCGAAGATCGATATAGAGAAAAGACAGTTCGTACTTGCCAACAAGACGGGAGGCCTTTCCGGCCCCGCGATCAAGCCGGTCGCAGTCCGGATGGTCTGGCAGGCGGCTCACGCGGTGTCCATCCCCGTGATCGGGATGGGGGGCATCGCCTCCGCTGAGGATGCCATTGAGTTTATGATGGCAGGTGCCACTGCAGTTGCTGTCGGCGCAATGAATTTCCATGACCCCTGCACGACCATACGTGTGGCACAGGGAATGGAAAAATGGTGTGCGTCCCACGGGGTGGACCATGTGTCTTCGCTGACGGGAATTGTTTCCTGAAGTCAACAACCTTGACGATGCCTGCGCACAGACGCGCTCCGGCATGACAGGTAAATATATGAAAAAAACAGTTACCAGAAAGGCTTATGCAAAAATCAACCTGGGTCTTGATGTTGTGGGCGTGCGGGAGGACGGCTATCACCTCCTGCGCATGATCATGCAGCAGATCGACCTTTTTGATACCCTGACTTTTACCGTTGTGAATGAGCAGGGAACAGGAAAGATCAGCCTCATTGATGAGAGCGGTCTTTCTCCGGCAGGAGAGGACAATCTGATCTGCCGTGCCATCCGCAAGATGATGAACCGGTATGATCTCCACGCGGATGTAGAGGTGCAGCTGACCAAGCGGATCCCGCTTGCTGCCGGCCTCGCGGGCGGAAGTACAGACGCCGCGGCTGCGTTTCGGGCAGTCAGGGATCTGCTTGCGCCGCAGGTGTCAGACCGGGAGCTGATGGAACTGGGTGTCCAGCTTGGAGCCGACATCCCTTACTGCATTGCCGGCGGTACAAGGCTTTCGGAAGGAATCGGTGAGATCCTCACCGAACTGCCTCCCATGCCGGATTGTGCTGTTGTCCTCATCAAACCGGAGGCGTCGGCTTCAACGGCGCAGGTCTATCGCGCAGTGGATGCGATCGGGGAATACCATCATCCTGATATAGACGGGCAGATTGCGGCACTGAACGCCGGGGATCTCCCGGGTCTTGCCAGGCGGTGTGAAAATGTTCTGGAACTTGTCACGGGAGCAGAACTTCCCCTTATAGGCAGCATAGAAAAATTGCTGATGGAACAAGGTGCTATGGCCGCCAGAATGAGCGGCAGCGGCCCGACTGTTTTCGGTATTTTTGAAAACAGGCCGGATGCCGAGAGAGCAGTAGAGGCTTTCCGGTGTTCGGAAATTGCAAAGGGCTGCCGCTGTTTTGTGTGCGCGCCGGTATCCGATGTAGATAGATGACTTATGGGATTCATGCTGGAGTGACAGACAGCAGGACCAGGAGGGTATTTATGGCGGACCAGAAGAAGAAAAAATACAACGAAAGAGAATTTCTCTCTGTGATCCCCGAGGCTATGCCTGCCCCGGATGATCAGCAGTCCATTCCTCTCAGAGAGACAGTTTTTCTGACCCTTCGAAAGCTCATCCTGACCGGAAAACTTGATCCCGGTGAGAGGTTGACGGAAGTTCGCCTCGGAAAAATTCTCGGAACCAGCAGGACTCCGATTCGTGAGGCTATCCGGAAGCTGGAAATCGAAGGATTGGTTACCATCACTCCCGGCAGCGGAGCCAGAGTAGCCAGGATCACAGAGGGTGATCTGCAGGACGTAATGGAAGTGCGCTGTGCCCTCGACCAGCTTTGCGCATCCCTTGCCAGCCAGAGAATTTCCGAAGAAGACAAAAAGGAGCTGATCAAAGCAAACGAGGCCTTTGAGTACAGCACCAAATTCGGCAATGAGCAGGAAATTGCGGAGAGCGATGTCAATTTCCACGAAGTCATCACAAGAGCTGCGGGAAACCGACGTCTCAACCAGGTGATGACAGGTATGGCAGACACAATCTATCGTTTCCGCTATGAATACATACGTGATGACCTTCACTACGAACAGCTGATCATGGAACACCGCGCAATCTGCCAGGCGATTTTGGAAGGAGATCCCAGGAAGGCTTCCGCGGCGGCAAAGAACCACATTGACCGGCAGCGTGAATTTATACTGGGACAGCTTCGCAAATCAAAGGAAGGCGCCGGCGGACACGCGATCGTGAATAGAAAAGATTGATTAGATGCCAATGAGACAATACAGTGATTTGAAACCCGGGATGCCGATCGGCGTTTTTGACTCGGGAATCGGCGGCCTCACGGTCGCAAGGGAAATCATGCGCCAGATGCCCAACGAAAAGATCGTTTATTTCGGGGATACGGCGCGTGTTCCTTATGGCAGCAAGTCCAAAGAGACTGTGACTCGCTATTCCAGGCAGATCGTCCGTTTTCTGCTGGATCAGAAAGTCAAGGCGGTTGCGATCGCCTGCAATACTGCAAGTGCCTATGCGCTTCCGGAAATTGAAAAGGAATGTCCGGTTCCGGTGATCGGCGTGATCCGTCCCGGTGCCAGGACTGCCTGTTCCTGCACCAGAAACGGCAGGATCGGCGTCATCGGCACGCGGGCGACCGTTTCCAGCGGATCCTACACGGACTTCATCCATGAGATCATGCCGGAGGCGGAAGTTTTTGCTCAGGCCTGCCCCCTGTTTGTCCCGCTTGTGGAAGAGGGACTCTGGGAGGATCCTGTGACGGATGAGATTGCCCGCCGGTATATGGCCTCGCTCCTGGACCACGGGATCGATACCCTGATCATGGGCTGCACCCATTATCCACTGATCCGTAAGACGATCGGCCGGGCCGCGGGAGAGAAGATTTCCCTGATCAATCCGGCTTATGAGACTGCCATGGAACTTCGGCATATGCTTGAAGAATTGAAGCTTTTGTCTGACCAGCGTCCGTTTCTCGGCAGCACTACTCCCCAGTACCGCTTTTATGTCAGCGATATGGCGGAACAGTTCCAGCAGTTTGCCAATTCCATTATAAAATATGGGATCCTGGCGTCAGAAAAAATAGATATTTATCACTATTCAGGCGAACCGCTCAGCGCAGGGAGGAAGGTCTGATGAGCGGGGCTCCGGAATCCGGCGGCCGGCCCGTCCTTCTGACAGTCACGGGAAAACAGACGGATCCGGAAGGCAACACACAGGAAACTGCCAACTTGTATCGGGCAGTACAGACCAGAAGCGGGGAGGGATATCTTTTTTTCTACAGGGGGAATGACACGGATGTGCGTCTCTTTGTATCCCGCAAAAATGCATGGATGCAGCGCGGCAGCAGAGAAAGCGCGCGGATGGTGTTTGATCCGTCTGTTCCGTCTGTGCATTGTGATTACGAGACGGCTTACGGAACCATTCCCATGGAGATCCGCACCGAAAAAATATCCGTCCTTGGAGGCGGTCTTCGCGCAAACGACATTCCTTTCTCCGGGCGGGAGAACTCCGATCTGCAGGCCAGGATCCGTTATAAACTGGTCATGGGGCAGGACTATGAACTGACCTGCTCGGTGACAGTGAAGACACAGCGGGCAAATTGAAAACAGATTAAGTAAGAATAGGGATATAAAAAAGAATACGGATTAAAAAAAGGATGAACCGGTGAGAACCTGTTCATCCTTTCTGTCTTTATGGACTTTGATCGATTGTTCTGAAAAAGAACTGTATTTCAGATCGATCTTTTTTATTTTACGGGTTTGGCTCCGGCTTTTTCCTGAAGCTTTTCAACCCAGCTCTTTTTCCTGGGGGTGCTGTCGGTATCCAGGCGTCCGCGGATTCCCTTGACTTCTACGATGTAGATACCGCTTACCATGGCCTTGACCTGTTTCTTGACAGGGATGCTGTCAAAAATCTTTTCATCACAGATGAAGTTGATGAATTGGGGGCCGACCTTTGCCTTGACCACCGGGACCTTGGAGCGTTTCGCGTACCACGGTGTCTGCTGGATCACCTGATCCGGCAGTCCTGACTCTTTCAGCTTCAGCCGTTTTTTGTCAATAATGAGCAGTGTCATCGGCTGTTTCATGGACTGGATCTGTTCATCTGATTGTTCCTGCCTGGCCTGCAGCCGTTTTCCAATAAAGTACAGCGCGACCAGAACGGCCACCAGGATCAGCATAATAATTAGCAATACAATCGTAACACGGCTCAAAATACATCCTCCATTAGTCTATTTCTATAGTATCGTATCGTTGGTATACGCCGAGGTCCGGCGATTATTTTTCGTGCAAACACATTCTAACATTCTTTTTATGGCAAAACAAGACAGAAGTGAAAGTAACGATCTGAGCTAGACAGAAGTGAAAGTAACGATCTGAGCGCCGTACAACTCATTACTGTTCACGCCCTATCGAGGGCGTGGACAGTAACGAGCGAAAATCCCATTCCAAATCGCTTACGCGATGGGATTTTCGTCGTTGTACTCGGGTTTT
>ONXK01000025.1 GCA_900321785.1 uncultured Lachnospiraceae bacterium
GCGGAGAGACTCCTGCTGATCCGGGAGGCGGCAAACTGTATGTACCTCTTTACAGACCAGAGGCGGATGCATGAGGCGGAGATGCTGGCGGCGATCGTAGCCATCGTCCTGCTTAATCCGGAGCTCAAGGATGCACTCAAGACGGTCCTGGCATTTGCCTGGGCATACCTGGAATCTGTACGGGACCTGCGGATCCTTTTTGACGGGGGGCGTGTCCCTCTTCAGAAAAGTTCTGATACCTGGCAGACTTCCCTCCTGGGGATCCTCACGCCTTCCGCTTCTGTCCGGGGCGGCGGAACAGGGAAAGGGCTGCTGTATACGGATTATCTGCAGGCGCTCCTGTATCTGCAAGGCAGTTCAAAAAAGAGTCTGCGCACAATGGACATCATGGAGATGGATGTCAGGCAGACAGAGGGAAACGGCAGTTTCCGCATGGACTGGTGCCTGGATGCCTTTTCGATGACAGCGACTGTAAAAAGCAGGTTCGGATATGAATTTGTGCTGACCAAATGCGAGGGATACAACTGAATGCTGTGAGAGGCAGAGAAAACGGCGATGTCTTTCTGCGCACATACGGCGAATGCAGCAGATCAATACAGAAATGCGGCCGCTGCTCCTTTCGGAACTGTGTGGACCCGAAAGGTTTACAGACCCGGCGCTCTGCAGGACGTATAGTGATCAAATGGGGTAAGCGATAATGATAAACAGAAAGTCTCTCCGGGCAGAAAGAATATGCAAAACCAATAAGCAGGAAGACATCGCCGTCTTCCCTGCCAGCATGACAGTGGAAGCGGCTCTGGTACTGCCGCTGTTTCTCTTTTGTGTCTTTAATCTCATTTTTCTTTTAGATGCCGTGAGGCTGCAGAGCCGGGTCACTGCCGCCCTGCAGCAGACAGGGGACCGAATTTGTGAATATGCCTGGTATCCGGAGTATGCCGCAGGGGCAGACTCTGCGGGCGGAAAAAGCGGCGGGATCGATGTGCCGCAGGCGGCCGGGGATATCCTGTCTCTGGCCTATGTTTCCGGCAGAGTGCGGCAATACCTTGGCAGCGCATATATGAACAGCACCTGTCTGCGGGGCGGAAGCAGCGGTATATCCTGTCTGCGGTCAAAAGTTATGTCGGATAATGACATAGTGGAACTGCGGGCAGACTACAGGACCAGACCCTTTATACCTGTTCTGAGCGGACCGGATCTTAAAATATGCAGTATCTACTACGCGCATGCCTGGACCGGTTATGAGATTGGAAGCAGCCCGGGAGAAGCTTCGGATACAGGGCAGGAGGGCGTAAATGACCGTGTGATCGTAGCGAAAAGAGGAGTGGTTTACCACAATGATCCCAACTGTGTCTACATCAACCCGCATGTGCAGGAGGTGGACGCCTCGGATCTGGGGCATCTGCGCGCAAACAACGGAGCTGTTTATCATCCCTGTGAATACTGTCATCCATCGAAGAAGGGAAATGTTTATATTTCACCCTACGGGAACAGATATCACAGCTCGCGCAGCTGCTCCAGACTCACGCGGAACGTACATGAGGAGACTGTGGAGGAGGCGTCCTCACATCTGCGGCCCTGTCCGAAATGCGGTCATGCACACTGACTAAACAATGCCTTGCATGATTAAACCCTGATCCGGGAGCTTTCGAAAGTGTGACTTGCGGTGGTTATACACATGACAAGACAAGTGCTGTCGGCAGAATTCAATATTTTGAATTTTCCTGGTTTGTATGCCATGTAAGAAACATCATGGCAATAGCAAATGCGGTATGTGAATAAAACTGCATGGAATCATACAAAAATGTGAAAAATGTGGATAAGTATGTGGATAACGTGGATTATTCCCATGGAAAAACCGCATAAATGTTGAAAAAAACAGCTTTTGAGGTCATCGGGAAATATTTTTGAGGATAAGTGAGAAAAGGATGCGTGCATTTCAAGTGTGCAAAATTTTGGCCTGGCCAGAAAGGTCAGAAAGAGCGGATTCATAAAACAGGATTGATTTACATAAGGCTTCCGGCAATACCAGAAAGGTGCACGGTTTATTCTACATTATCCGGTATTTAAGACTTCACCTGCACGATACGCGTGCAAGACTCATGAGAGCGGCTTCACCAAACCCGAAAACAGCAGGAGGAAAGCGGAATGGGAACAGACGGATTTTTATTCGTTCAGGACGAAAAACTGCGGTGGCTGATCTGCACCATCTATCTGCTGGTCTGTGCCATTCAGGATATCAGAAGGCGCAAAATAGGGATTCCTTTGTCCGCCTGTGCGGGATGCGCAGCATTGCTGCTGAATGCAGTCTCTGTCATTACAGGCAGAAGTTCCATGCCGTTCTGTCTGGGAGGACTTATGCCGGGAGCACTGCTGCTGGTGCTGGCTTTTGTGAGCCGCGGTGCTTTGGGGAGCGGTGACGGAATCTGCTTTCTGGTCCTGGGAGCATTTTTAGGGGCACCTGTGACATGGATCCTCCTCTTATGTGCCCTTCTTTGCGCAGCCCTTTTCGGCGCAGTGCTGCTGGCCCTGCACCAGGCGGGGCGTAAGACGCGGATTCCCTTTCTGCCATTTACAGCAGTGTCCTGGGCAGGGATCATGGCAGTCCGCCTGTCGGGGATCAACTGGTAGTTAAAGCGAACGTCAAATTCCATTTGGCGTTCATTTTAACCGATGCGCACGCCTGCGCAAGGAATACTGCGGCTTACACCATGAAAAATCAACTGGTGCATTCTTGTGATTTCAGTTATGAGTCAGGATGGGTTATGAGGCAGTTTGGGGATTCGGAGGAGACTGAAAAAGTGAGAAGAGGAAGGGTACGGATGAAAGGCCGGGACAAGTGGAAGCTGGCGGAAGCGGGGGCATATTTTACTGTGGAAGCCGCCCTGATTATCCCGGTCGTACTGTGCATTTTTGTGATGATCATTTATCTTTCCTTTTACTTGTATGACCGGTGTGTGCTGGCACAGGACTGCTATGTGCTCAGTTACAGACAGAGTATCGAGAAAGGGAAAGAGGACCGCGCGGGAGGAGCTGCTGTAAAGGATCAGTTCGGACAGAAACTGTTCATGCTGTCCAGTATGCAGACAGAGAAATCGGAGGGCAGAAAGATCCGGGTAAAAGTCAATGCGGCCATGCAGCCGCCTCTTTTTGGACTGGATTTTTTCAGAGAGAATCGGTACTGGAGCCTGGAAGCCGCGGAGAGTGCGCAAAAAACGGATCCTCCCCGTGACTACCGGAAGGTCCGCAGGCTCCTGAATCTGGCATCGCGCGCGGGCGGTCATTCAGAAGGTGAGGAGAAGTGAATAATCGTCATAAAGAACTTCCCGCCGGACTTGATGTGTTTTTGAGCACAGGGGCTTGTTGTGGAAGAAAAATACAGGAGAGGTCGATAACATCATGGATGAAAGCAGAAAGATTACTTTTTACAGCGATGCGGCTCACAATTACATGGTACTGGAGTGTCCTCCCGGATTAAAAGAGAATTATCAATACAAGATGCTTGCCGCAAACAGGATCAGAGGGCTCCTTGCCTGCAGCGGACGTACGATTGACTGCAGGGAGTATCTGTATTATGACATTTCTTCGCGGCAGAGTCTGACGGATCTCTTTGAGAGGAGGCCTGTACGCGGGTCCGATCTGAACCGGATTCTGGAGGACCTTGTTCATGTGGAGGAGACGCTCACGGAATATCTGCTGGACACGTCACATCTGCTCATGGATCCCGCCTGTATTTATATGGACTTCAGGGAGCAGACCTGCAGTTTTGTTTATTATCCCGGAGAAGAAGAGGAAGGCGGCCCGGAGAAACTCTTTTCTTTCCTGGCGGACAGAATAGACGGACGGGACAAGCAGGCGGCTGCCCTGATCTACAGGCTGTGCATGATGGCGGAAAAACCGGGATTTCGCCTCAGGACCCGGATTCTGACGGATCTGGGAATGCAGATCGACAAAGAAGCGGCCCGGGAGGCTGCCGCATATGCACAGGATTACAGAACGGGATATGAAACCGGCCCTGTGGAGTACGGCGCGGCGGAACAAAGAGAGGCCACGCGTATTCCGGAATATCCGATGCCGGGAGATCCACTTTCAGAGGATGCTGGTAGCGGCACAAGCCCGGAAGGCAAAAGGCGGGGCACGGGCATCCTGTCCTGGCTTCTGGCGGCCGTCTTTGCAGCAGCAGGAGCAGTGCTTCTCCTTATGGACAGATTTCTGGACATGGGGGAGAGGGAATTCCTTTTGACACGGGCGTTTGGAGCGATCCTGATCGCGGGGGGAGCTATCCTCCTGATCGTGCAGCTTGTCAGACGACGCAAAGGAGAGAATGAGCCGGAGAACGAGACACAGGCAGCCCCGCTCTATATAGAGCCTGAGCCGTGGGAAACCAGTGTGCTTTCAGGGATGGCTGAGGGCAGGGAGCATGGCTGCGGGAAATGGAAGCGTCCGGACCGGGAAGCAGAGGCAGGCGTTTTTTCTGTGCCCGCATCATCGGGAAAGGCGGGAGAAGCATACCGCATGCCTGCATCACCGGGGAAAGAAGGAGGATACCGTATGCCCGCGGCACCTGGAGAGACAAGCGTGCTGGGACCGGATGTACGCCCGGCGGCAGGACTCTATGGAACAGGAAACTGCAGGGGAGAACAGATCAGTCTGGCGGAACTGCCCTGTGTTGTCGGCAAAATGCAGGAATATGTGGACCAGGTGCTGGTTGACGGAAGTGTGAGCCGCATGCATGCCCGTTTCTCGCTGGACCGGGAAGGGAATATGACAGTCCGCGACCTCAACAGCACCAACGGAACCTGGCTGAACGGAGAGCGGCTTCAGCCGAATGAGAGCAGAAAGCTCCGGCAGGGAGACCATCTGCGATTCGGGAGAATGGAATTTGTGTTCCGGTGACATTTGTACAGGCAAAGCAGGAGGGCTCCACCGAAATAGTGATGCGCAAAGGACGCACTATTTTCAGCATGGCCTGAACTGTAATGTAACATCTGTACCCGACTGTCTCCGTTTCAGAGTGTCATTGACGTGTTTTTTTTGCGATGATAAGATTATCTGGTGGGCCTGCAGCGTCTGCAGACTGTCTCACGATACAGCATCAAAAGAGAATCGTTTGCGGGCAGATGCCCATGGCCACAAGAGTAAATAAACTACGCATTACTTCGCGCTTTGGCGCCGACATGTCTGATCAAGACAGGAGGAAAAGATGAAAGATAATAATTGTATTTTCTGTAAAATAGCAAACGGTGAAATTCCCTCCAGGACCCTGTATGAAGACGAGAGATATCGTGTGATCCTCGACCTTGGTCCCGCGACCAGAGGGCATGCCCTTGTCCTTCCCAAAGAGCACTTTGCCAATGTTTATGAGATCCCGGAGGACTGGGCAGCCGGTGCCATGAAGATCGGACAGCAGATGGCCATCCGCATGAAGGAGCGTCTCCACACAGACGGCGCAAATCTCATTCAGAACAATGAGGAGGCGGCAGGACAGACAGTCCCGCATTTCCATCTTCATGTGATTCCCCGTTATAAGAATGACGGGCAGCACATGCTCTGGAAGCCCGGCAAGGCATCCGATGAAGAACTGGACGCGATCGTAAAAGAAATGGAATAACAGAGAAGGAAAAACCAATGACAGAAATCAGGACATATAGAGGACATATAAGAAACTGGAAAGCGCTGTGCGAAGAACTGAAAATCGAAGGCGCTAAGACAATGTCCAGGGAAGAGCGTGAGCCGGTGATCCTTCAGCGCGCCTATGAAGAGTGGGGACATGACATGGGCATGCATATGCATGGCATGTTCGCCTTTGCTATCTGGGATGGGGAGAAACAGGAACTGTTCTGCCTGCGTGATCCTTTTGGCACCAAGCCCTTTTACTATTATCTGACAGAGGAGGGAAAACTCCTGTACGGAACCATGATCCGCGACATCCTCAGGGATCCGGCGTATCATAAAGAACTGAATGAAGATATGCTGCAGATCTTCCTGAGTCTGACTTATGTGGCCGGTGAGGACACCTTCTTCAAGGGAATTAAAAAGCTCATGCCGGGACGGTATCTGGTATGGAAGCCTGCATCAGACAATGCGGAAGCAGGCGGCAGTGTCGAGATCACCCGGTACTTTGTGCCGACATTTTGTCCGGACGAAGAACCTGCGCTGGAAGACTGGGCGGATGAGATCCACACAACCCTGCAGGAGATCATGAAAGAGGTCAAGGACGAGGACGAGAAGGCGGATTCTTTCCTTTCCGGTGGTGTGGACTCCTCTTATGTACTTGCCATGTCAGATGCGCAGATGACAGATTCCTGCGGCTATGATGAACCGAGATTCGATGAATCCGGTCTTGCAAAACAGACGGCGGATCTTCTGGGCAGAGGTTTTTCCCGCTGCAGGATCACACCGGAAGAATACTTTGCCATCGTGCCCTATGTGATGGAAAACATGGAACAGCCGCTTGGCGATGCCTCCGCCATTGCTTTTACTCTCGGATGCCTTGCGACCGCAAAGCATACAAAGCTCTGCTATTCCGGAGAAGGCTCGGATGAGTTCTTTGGCGGTTACAATATGTATCGCAACGCACCCAGATATGGAGACAATCTCAAAAACTTTTATGTCGGCAACACAAATATCATGAAGGAGGAGGAGAAAGAGAAGATACTTCTGCGCTATGATCCGGAAAATCTTCCGATCAACCTCGTCAAGGATATCTATGAGGAGACCGAAGGTCTGGATCCGCTCGCGAAAATGTCGGATGTGGATATTCAGATCTGGCTGGAGGGCGATATTTACCTCAATGTGGATAAAATGAGTACCGCTGCCGGACTTGAGATCCGTATGCCGCTCACAGACCGCCGGATCTTTGACATTGCTTCCAGGATGCCTTCCCGTTTCAAGGTCAATGAAGAGCAGAACAAGGTCGCCTTCCGCACAGCGGCAGCAAAGGTCCTGCCCGAGGAGATTGCCTTCCGTAAGAAACTCGGCTTTATTGTCCCGATCCGCATCTGGCTTGCGGATGAGCGCTACAACGCAGATGTCCGCGCCAGGCTGACAGGAAGCAGTGCCGCTAAATTCTTCCGAACAGAGGAACTGCAGGCGATTTACGATGAGTATGTCGGCGGAAACTCTGATCTGTGGAGAAAGATATGGACCATCTATACATTCCTTGTATGGTACGATATTTACTTTGCTGACTGATCCGGACAGCATTTGCAGCCTGGGGTGAGGGAGCAGATCTGATAGCTGTCAGGAAAGGAGCCGCCGATGGCCGCGCTGTTAAAGCTACAGTTCATTATTTTTTCTCTTATAGCCATTGGCTTTTTTACGCGCCGGCGGGGCATGGTGAGCAGAGAGGGGCAGAAGAATATCACCGACCTGGTGATCAACCTTATACTTCCATGCAATATCCTGACTTCCTTTTCACAGCAGTTTGCGGAAGGGACCATGCACGAGTGTCTGATGGTCTTTCTGATCTCGGCAGGGATCCAGGTCTTCTGTGTGATCTACGGACGTACAGCCTATCCGCGGGAAACGGAAGAGCACCAAAAATGCCTGGCATACGGCATCATCTGTTCCAATGCGGGCTTTTTGGGAAATCCGCTTGCCGAGGGCATCTTCGGGTCTGTCGGTCTGATGTTTGCAAGTGTGTATCTGATCCCTGTGCGTGTGATGATGTGGTCTGCGGGAATCGCCATCTTCAGCGGAGAACATGATCTCAAGGGAACTATGAAGAAAGTTGCCACGCACCCCTGCGTGCTTGCCTGTGCGGCAGGTCTTGTGATGATGGTAAACGGCTGGATCGTGCCGGAACCATGCTTTTCCCTTCTGCAGACGATCGGCAGATGCAATACAGCCATCTCCATGCTGGTCATCGGTATGATCCTCTCTGACATTAATCCAAAGGAACTGGTGGACAAAATCGTGGTGCGATACACTGTCGAGCGCCTGATCCTGATTCCTCTCCTGGTCTGGATCGTACTGCTGCCGCTTGTAAACGCAAGGATCCTGAGCAGGTTCTCGGTAAATCTCAGCGTTCTCCTCGCCGCCATGCCGGCAGGCGCCACGACCAGCATGCTGGCCGCCAAATATGAATGTGCACCGGGCTTCGCCACACGAATGGTCATCTTATCCACTTTGTGTTCCATTCCGACAATTTTCCTGTGGAGTATGGTGCTGGCGTGAAGCCGGTGTGAAGCGTATGGCACAAAAAAAGGGGCAGCCCGAGCACAATGTCATTTACTACTAAAACATTGCGCCGGGGCGGTCCCTTTTTTAATCTTTCCGACATCAGGGAATGTTTGTGCTCCGGCACAAACATCCTGAGCGAAAAATATTGCATCGGCAATATTTTTCAATCTTTGTGCTTTTCAGTTTACGGCAAGATCCTTTTTCCGGTTTACTGCCAGAGAAAATGCATGAAGCGGGGAATCTGTTTTTCCCAGCTCGCCTCATTGTGGCCCCCTCCGATCTGACAGAAGAGATCTGTTGCGGCGCCGTATTTCCGCAGGTCCTGCTGGATGGTCAGGTTTTGGAGAGCGGTGCGGCTCTTAAGAGGGTCTGTGGGGTGGGGACGGAAGGCTTCTTCCGTGCCGAAAGAGAGATAGATGCGGGTATCCTCCTGGATATTCGCTTTTTTTATGTCTCTGCGAAGCGGGGCCATGCAGGGCGAAATAGTGCTGGAGACGCATGCCGCCTTGGAGAACCAGTCATTGAAACAGACAGCACCGTAGAGAGCCATCAGTCCGCCCATGCTGGAGCCGCCGATGCCTGTTGCCTCGCGGTGGGGCCAGGTGCGGTAGTCGCGGTCAATAACGGGCTTGAGTTCGGAGACGATCCACTGCAGTGTGTCGCGGCCGGTTCCCTCGATGGTGCCGCCCCAGAACTGTCCGCGGAAGGTGTAGGGACAGTATTCGACCAGCCGCTCGTTTCCCTCATGTCCGCATTCGATACCTACGATAATGATGTCCTTGTTCCAGCTTTCCAGGAAGTCTTTGAAGCCCCAGCTTTTGCCGAAGGTGGCGTCCTCGTCGTAAAAAAGGTTGTGACCGTCAAAAAAGTACATGACCGGATAGTACTCGTGCCCTTCGGAATAGCTTTCGGGGAGATAGATGTGCAGGCGTCTCGTCTTGTCCGCCGGTGTAAAGTGTACGTCTCTTTTTATGATCATGAAATGTTCGGATCCTTTCTCTTATAGCAATATAGGCTGTTGTCAAGGGACAGCGGAGGTGATGCCGCTGATCAGCTTTCTGTATTTGTACGGGGTCACGCCGGTATTCTGGCGGAATGCACGGATGAAATTAGCGGAGGAACAGAAGGAACAGTGCTCGGCAATCTCTTCCACCGTATAGGAGGTGTTCAGAAGCATCTGCATGGCATGCTCCATTCGCACATTCATGAGATATCCGTAGGGAGTGAGCCCGGTTTCTTTGCGGAAGACCCGGAAGAGGTGGGAGGAACTGACCCTTGATGCCTCCGCGATCTGCTCTGCAGTCAGCTTTTCCATATAGTGCGCGTCCATGAAGACTCTGGCACGGGCAACGATGTCCGAAGGAGTCCCGTTGTTTCCCACAGAGGAAAAGAGAAGTGCCATGATCTGGTGGAGATGGACCGACATGACGCCCTCATCGGGACAGCCGCTGCGCATCATGTCATGGATCAGCACAAATTGTTCCTCCATGCCCCGGATATTCCGGAAATGAATTCCTCTGTTTTCAAAAAAGTGATTAAAGTATGCTCTGGATGCGCTCCCGTCAAAATGAAACCAGTAAAAGGAGGTATTCTTCAGCGCCTGATAGCGGTGCGGGCGCATACAGTCCAGAAATACGATATCTTTTTTCCGGGCAATAAAAGAGCGCCCCTGATATTCGAAGAGCAGTTCGCCCTCTCTGATAAAAAACAGGAGAAAAGATTCCAGACCGGACCTGCGGACTTCATATCGCGGGCCGCAGGTGTAGAGAGCTTCAAGCCGGATATAAAAGAGATTATCCTTTGCAAATGCAGTGGGAGTGTGGACAAAAATGCCCTCTGCATCAAGGATGTCCTGCTCCATCTTGACTATGTATTCTTCCGGGACCTGCCGCATAACTGCTCCTTGCCGGTCACAGTGTGACCGGTGACGATTTGTGATAGGATTTGCATATTTGATGATAGCAATTGCAAGTGCGCATTATTCTTTTTTATTGTATCATAATTGTAATGAAAGCGGCGGAACAAAACGTTTCCGCATAGAGATTTATATAGGGAATAAGCAAAATAAGCAAACAGAGATGTAATATTGTCAACAGAAGATTCCAGGGGAGGAAAACAATGATGACATCCAAAGAGAGAGTTTTGACAGCATTTGCACATAAAGAGCCCGATAAGGTTCCGGTGGACTTCGGCGGAATGTGCACATCCATGGTCAACTGCCAGGTGGTGGCGCAGCTGAGGGACTATTACGGCCTGGAGAAAAAGCTGCCCAGGATCAACGATATGAGCACTATGACAGCTTTCGTGGACCCGGATCTGGGAGAAGCCATGGGCGTCGATGTACAGAACCTGGACAATTTCGGTGATACTTACGGACATCACAATGATGCCTGGAAGGAGTGGGAATACCGTGGCACGCCGATCCTGATCCCTGCCAATGCCACACTTCATGATGACGGCAAGGGCGGCACATATGTTTATCCCGAAGGCGACGATTCTGTCGCGCCCAGCGGCCACCTGCCTGCCGGCGGCTACTATTTTGACAACCTCGAGCGTCCTGAGGAAGAGATCGATGAGGACGATCCCGATCTGTCCGGCAATGTCGAGGACTACATGCTGGCCTCCGATGAGCAGATCGCTTTCCACCACAAAAAGCTGGAGGAGTACAAACCCCTGCAGCGCGCTATCCAGGTCATCCCCGGCTATTCCTGCCTGGGCGATGCCAACAACATTCCCGGACCCAACATCAAGCATCCCCGCGGTGTCCGCAGGATCGCGGACTGGTACATGGCACCCCTGCTCTATCCCGATGAGGTAGAGGAGGTCTTTGACCAGGGTACCGATATCGCCATCCAGAACTTCAAGAAATACTGGGATGAGTTCGGTTCCGACATCGATATCGTCTATATCTGCGGCACGGACTACGGCTCACAGAACAGCCTGATGATGTCCCCCGATACTTACGAAGAGATTTATCTTCCCTACTACAAAAAGATGTGTGACTGGATCCACGAGAACACCACTTGGAAGACCCTCAAGCATTCCTGCGGTGCAGTCTTCGACATGATCCCTCTCTTTATCGAGAGCGGCTTTGACGCACTCAACCCTGTTCAGTGCTCCGCGACCGGCATGGATCCTCAGAAGCTCAAAGATACCTACGGCAAGGACATCCTTTTCTGGGGCGGCGGTGTCGACACCCAGTACACCCTTCCCTTCGGAAAGCCCGAAGAAGTGCGTGAGCAGGTCCTGCAGAGACTGGAGATCTTCTCCAAGGACGGCGGTTATATCTTCAACACCATCCACAACATCCAGGCCAACACTCCCATCGAGAATATTGCGGCCATGGTAGAAGCTGTCAAGGAATTCAACGGCGACAGGTAAGCCGGAAAGCTCAGGGCTGCTGCCTGATTAGCAGTGAGCGTGTAAAAGTCCTGATTCCGGGCTTAAGAGTGCAGAGATCGCACATATGATCCGGCCTGTTATGGGATAAAATGATCTCAGGCTGTCGTTCACGGTTAACAAGACGGTGGGCGGCAGCTTTTTCTTATTACGGGTCACTCCGTGACAGATAACGGGGCGATTTCTATCAATAGCAGCAGTGGAGAAGGTGCCGACAGAGGGTGACGGATGGAAAACAACCATGTTTTTAAATATATCTCAGAGCAGGAACTGGGAGATATGCTGAAGGCATTTCATGCCATCACCAGACTTAATATTGCGCTGATTGATGAAAACGGCAGAGAACTCCTGCAGTACGGGGAAAAATATCCCTACTGCATAGAGTTTGCCCGCCATAATAAAGCGGGACGAAGCTGTGCCCAGGAGCATATCCGGGCGGGAGAGATGGCAAAGGACTTTGGAGAAGCCTATGTATTCTGCTGTCATTCCGGCATGAACCACATTGTCTATCCCGTCATGATCAAGGGAAAGCAGTTCGGCTCTGCAGTCGCGGGTCCCTTCCTCATGGATGACCCGGATGCGGTTATGATCACCGATCTGAATAAAGAAAATAACATACCTCCGGAAGGTCTGGTCCGCCTGATGGAGTATTCTGCCGGGATCCCCGTGCTGGATCCGGATCTTGTTACACAGATCAGTGTGATCTTCAATTATCTGATGCGCAGTATCCTTGTGGAGAGCAGACAGGTCATCGCTTCCAATAAGGGAAAGCTCCTGCAGCAGTCTAGGATCAACGAGTCGATCCAGCTCTATAAAAACAGCGGCGTGCGCGAGGCAAAGATGTACCCCGTGGAGCTGGAAAATGAGCTGATCAGCTGTATCAAGGTGAACAATACTGTTCGCGCGAGGGAAATCCTCAATGAGCTCCTTGGACATATTCTGCTCTATGAAGGGCATGACACGGAACGAATCAAGATCCGGATCATCGAGCTGTGCTCTCTTTTGTCCCGCGCTTCGATCAACCGCGGTGCCGACGCCAACATGGTCCTCGAAATGAACCAGAGGCTTATCACATCTCTGGCAGCATCAGA
>ONXK01000133.1 GCA_900321785.1 uncultured Lachnospiraceae bacterium
AGGATCAGCCATGCCAGAAGAGAGCCGATGAAGGCGTTTCCCAGACCGATCCAGGTCGATGCAAGACCATATTTCCAACCGAACTGTCCTGCGTAACCTACGAATACAACGGATGAGAAGTAGGAGGTCCCATACGCGAAAGCGGTGATCCAGGGTCCGACCTCGCGGCCGCCCAGGACGTAATCAGTGACATTTCCGGCTTTTTTGCGGCTATAGAAGCCAACGCCGATCATGACACCGAAGAAGATCAGGAGCAGCAGGACTTTTAACAACATGACTTTTTCCTCCGAATAAAACTGTAAGTAAAAAGGATTAGAGTTACGGTACCGGGCATGCAGGAATGATCTGCCCGGCAGTTAATGAATAACTTGCGACTTCGCACGTCAAAGTGTAACACTTAGACGCTTTAAAGTTCTGAAGCGTATTATAAACACCTCAGGAAGGATGTGTCAACAAAAGATTTAAAAAATACGGCTGATTACGTGTACTGTTTTTTGAACAATTAAGAAATGATCTTTTTTGTGTATGTATATTTTTTGTGAAAAAGTCCCGGATGGCTTGAGAAATGGAATTCAAATAGTTATAATCCTTTCACTGATATCCGATTCAGCCGGATTATGTTGCTGAATGAATACAGTTTTTGCATAACGATGATGTTAAAATCAAAAGGTCCATATTCGTACCTGGCCATTTGACCAGAATCGTACCTGGACACTTGATTATATGAGGTAGATATGGCTTATTCAAATTCTGGTAATCGCAGTAATAGAAGAAACAGCGGAAACAGAAGAAGCTCCCGCGGGCAGTTTTATGAACCTGAATATGAGGAAGAATACCGAAACAGTGACGAGGAATACTGGGAGGACGAGGAAGATTATGAGGAGTTTGCCCGCTCCATGGACCGTGAATACGGGATCGGGGAGGACAGGCGTCAGAACAGACGGACCGGGGCATCGGGCAGAAGCCGGAACGTTTCTGCAGACAGCCGCAGCCGGAATGCATCACAGGGACGCAGGTCCGACAGTCGCGGAAAATCCGTAAAACAGCCGGCAGGCAGACGGGACGGCAGTATAAACGCCAGGACGTCCGGGAAAAAGCCCAGGAAAAAGAAGAAGGGGTTCTGGGGGATCCTTTGGCGGCTGCTTGTGATCCTGCTTTTGATCGCGGCGATCGTCGCCGGTATTTTTGTCTATAAGTTCAAGGATGCTCTGGATGTGCTGGAGATGCAGCGGGTCAACTCGGTGGAGCTTGAAGATGTACTGCGGCAGAACATGAACTACCAGGCACAGAACAATATGATCCTGGATGATTATATGAATATTGCTCTGTTTGGTGTAGATTCTCGTTCCGGAGATCTTCTGGACGGAGATAATCGAAGTGACACGATCATGATCGCCTCGATACACAAAAAGACCGGAGAGATCCGCCTGGTCTCCGTCTACCGCGATACAGTTCTGGATGTGGGCGACGGGTACTACACAAAGGCAAATACAGCCTATGCCCTCGGAGGCCCTGCGCAGGCGATCATCATGCTCAACCGCAACCTGGATCTGAACATCCTTGACTTTGTGACAGTCGGATTTGAGGGCCTTGCCCATACAATCGATGCCCTCGGCGGCATTGAGATCGAGATCGACGAAGAGGAGAGGGGATACCTCAACCAGTATCTGCATGATATGCATCTGGAACTGGGAACAGACGAGACACCTGTCGAAAAGTCAGGGAAAGTCGTGGTCACCGGCATTCAGGCGACAGCCTACAGCCGGATCCGCTATACAGCGGGAGATGACTTCCGCCGCGCCGAGCGCCAGCGGATCGTCCTGGAAAAGACGCTGGAAAAGGCGAAAAATGCTTCTCCGACAACCCTGGTGGACGTTGCCAATAACGTGATTGGAGATATGGCGACATCCCTGTCCTCCCGTGAAATTGTCAACCTGATCCTCATGGCTCAGAAACTGGAGCTCAAGGATACCGGAGGAATTCCCAGGGAGGATGCAAGAGATTTCACGAATATAGAGGCCGGCTCTGCAGTAATGCCCGATACACTTGAGGACAATGTGGTCTGGCTTCACGACTTCCTCTTTGATAATAAAGATTACCATGTTTCGGATGACGTAAAAGAGAGAAATGACTGGATAGTCAATAATCTGTATCCTGTTTCATATTATTGATCCCCGGTTATTGATGTTGCATTTGAACGGAATACTACTACTGGAGGGACAGCATGACCGTGAGAGATGTTTATGAGGCTACAGGCGGAGATTATGAAAGCGCAGTCAGGCGGTTTATGAACGAAAGCCGCCTGGAAAAATTCGTGAAGATGTTTCTGGACGATCCCTGCTACAGAGATCTGGAAACAGCACTTTCGGTAAAGGACACAGAGGGGGCATTTCGTGCAGTACATACTCTGAAGGGAGTGTGTCTGAACATGAGCTTTTCGAAGCTTTTTGAATCCGTCGATACGGTTACGGAAGCGCTCAGACATGCGGATGCAGACAATGCGGACGATATGGCAAGGGTGTATGACGCCATGAAGCCGCTGAGGATCCACTACAGCAGTATTATCGATAGTATCCGCAGCATGTGTCAGGAATGACCACGGCACGCAGAGGCAGGTGCATATAATTGACCGCCACAACTCTGACCCGCCTGAAAGGAAGCTGCTGCCAGGCCCCTGTCGGCGTGACTGCTAACCGTAAAAAATATAAACACCATACAAACCACTGTAAAAATCTTAAAAAAGTATAAATTCCCCTGTTGTGGTTTTGATAGAATCTGCTACAATAGTAGCTGGATGCACCTTCGCATCAGCAACATTGTTTTTCATAATAAAGGCAATGATCCTTGTGCCCCTGTCTGCGGTGCATCGGTCATCATGCCGGATACGAAAAAGAGGTAAGCAGATGAAGAATTTTATGAAGGAATTCAAAGAGTTTATCAGCCGTGGCAATGTCATGGATATGGCAGTAGGTATTATGATCGGCGGCGCTTTCACCGCGATCGTTACCTCTCTTGTTGATGACATCATCAGCCCGATCCTGGGACTGTTCGGTGGACTGAATTTTGATCAGCTCAGCGTGACGCTTCTTGGCGAAGTAACTCTGAACTACGGCAAGTTCATTACAGCAGTCATCAATTTCCTGATCATGGCTTTCATCCTTTTCTCCATTATCAAGGCTATGAATGCAGCTGCAGAGAAGGTAAAGAAGGAAGAAGAGGCAGCTCCGCCCACAACCAAGATGTGCCCTTACTGCAGAAGCGAGGATGTTCCGATCGAAGCTACAAGGTGCCCTCACTGCACATCCCAGCTTGAAGAGAAGGCCGGCTGAGAAGAAGCGGATAGAATTTGAAAAGCTGTTCAGGTATGAAAATCTGATGCAGCTATGGTAAAGAATGATAAATGAAAGGCGGAGGCGGATGCCTCCGCTTTATCATTGTAAAAAACGGAACATGTATGATGGTAAGGAAGGAAGAACAGATGCCGGAGGAAACGAAAACCGACCCCCACGCAGAATGCGGAATGAATACGGCTAATGAGCATATACTGCAGACACAGCTTGAGAACTATGCGGCAGGAGGCCTGTATCCTTTTCATATGCCGGGGCATAAACGCCGTATGCAGCCGGCACCCGGGCTCCCTGCTTCCTGGGATATGACGGAGGTCCCGGGGGTGGACGACCTCCATGATGCCCGCGGTATTCTGCGCGAGGCCATGGACCGGTCCGCAGATGTATGGGGCGCCGACAGGACCTGGTATCTGGTCAACGGCAGCACCTGCGGTCTGCTTGCCGGCATACGGGCGCTGGCAGGCAGGGGGAGTGAAGTGCTCTGTGCCCGCAACTGCCACAAGGCCGTTTTTCATGCCCTGGAACTGGCCGGCTTCCGGGTCCGTTGGATCCTTCCGCCGATCGATCCCGTATGGGGGATCTGCGGCAGTATCCGGGCAGGACAGGTGGAAGCCGCGATTCGAAGACATCCCGGTATAAGAGCGCTTATTTTGACAAGCCCGACTTATGAGGGCGTGCTGTCGGACATTGAAGGAATCTGCAGGGTCTGTCATGACAGGAAGATCCCTGTACTGGTTGACGAGGCACACGGCGCCCATCTGACAGAGGCTTCCCACAGGGCCGGGTTTCCGAAAGGAGCCCTTGCCTGCGGAGCGGATGTGGTGATACAGAGCCCGCACAAGACACTTCCCAGCCTTACACAGACAGCCCTTTTGCATCTGCAGGGGTCTCTGGTGGATCCTGAAAGGATCGAAGACGAACTGGATATCTTCGAGACCAGTTCTCCATCCTACCCGCTTATGGCATCGCTTGACGGATGCACCGGAATCCTGCGTGCCAGGGGGGAGACACTTTTCGAAGAATGGGCATGCAGGATCGGCCGTTTTGACACAGCGGTCCGTAATCTGCAGAAGATCCGTATTCTGTTTCATACGCCGGACATCGAAGAAAAAAAACGGGATACAGATGCTCTTTCAGCAGAGCTCTATGATCCGGGGAAGATCCTGATCGATGCAGGGCCCCTTGCTATGACAGGGGCAGAGCTGGCACCCATGTCCTTGCCATGACAGGCCTCTGCGATGAAGCACAGGCTCTGGACAGACTTGCGGCTGCACTGATAAACATTGACAATGCGGCGGCAGACCCGGCAAAGACCGGGGCGCCGGGGGGAGAGATCCGGGAAAGCCGGAAAAGTGACGCAGACACAGAGAATGCCTGTGGCGCAGATATACCTTTGACTGTGCGCGGCCCCCGGGATTGGCCGCGCCCTTCATCCGTCTGCAGCATCTCGGAGGCCCGTGAACAGGAATCGGAATTAGTACCGATCGATGAAGCAGAGGGAAGGATCTGTGCCGGGTATTATTATTTTTATCCGCCGGGAATCCCTTTTCTGGCACCCGGAGAGATCGTCACTTCCCGGATCCTGCAGATGTTCAGGGCTGCCGAGCAAGCCGGCGATCCGGTTTACCGCGGCGGAAGCGGGAAAGGGATCCTCTGTGTCCGGGAGTGATTACAGCTCAGACCTTCCTGATTTTGAGGACGCCTTTTGTGCATTGCTGTGGAGGTGGGCCTTGAAAAACGTCGGTACTTGCTTTTTGCAAGCTCCGCGAAGCAAAAAGCTTAGTATCCGCTACGTTTTTCACGGAGCGGGAGCGCCCCACCGAAATAGTGATGCACAAAAGGCGCACATTTTTCAGCATGGCCTGAAACCTGTATCCGGGAGTGATCTGCAGTTACTGCCTGTCTGCACAGGGCGTTGACTTTTATGTCCTGAATTCATATAATAAACCAAGGTGTGCGCCCGTATTACGTGCGGTACCGGCTTCTCATCCGGCTGGCTGCACGTTTTGGAGACACATAGAACACATTTTACATAGTACAACTGCATCTCAGAAAGGATTTGATCATGAAACATATCGTTACATTGAATACCCGTGATATGGCAAAGAGCGCTGTCAACGGCGGCTGCGGCGAGTGCCAGACCTCCTGCCAGAGCGCATGCAAGACCAGCTGCGGCGTTGCAAACCAGCCCTGCGAGAACAAGGACGCTGAATAATACTGTTTCAAGCTATATATTTCCGCATGTTTGATGTACTCTGAACAAACGCATACTATGGGCCATGCACTCCTTGAGCGCATGGCTCATTGCGCGTAAATGGATGAAAAACAAAAACAGCGGGCGTTGAACCATCAACAGGCATTGATCCATCTGTTAAAAGGCAGAATAGAATATTTCTTTATGATTCATCAGTATAAACTCAATGGTTACAATATCGTTTTAGACATAAACAGCGGCAGCATCCACGTGCCGGATCCGCTTGCCTATGAGGCGATCCGCCTGATCGATGAGAGCGGGGGGCAGAAAAGCGATGCGGAAATCGGTCGTGAGCTGTGGGAGCAGTTCGCTTCGGAGGGCGTCACCCGGGAGGAAATACAGGAGACACTGAGCGACATATCCGAGCTTCGCGCCGAGGGGAAACTGTTTTCGGAAGAGACATTTGCCGACAGGGCTTTTGATCTCAAAAAGCGCAATACAGTTATCAAGGCACTCTGTCTTCTGGTCGCGCATACCTGCAATCTCAACTGCAGCTACTGTTTTGCTGCGCAGGGGAATTTCCACGGGCAGCACGGATTGATGTCTTTTGAGACAGGAAAACGCGCACTGGATTTTCTTGTCGAGAACTCCGGAATGCGCAGAAATCCTATGCCCGATCGATCGAGAAGGAAAAAAACAAAAATTTCCGCTTTACCCTTACCACCAACGGCGTGGGCGTGACAGATGAGGTCATCGAATGGGCGAACAGGGAATGCTACAATGTTGTTCTGAGTCTGGACGGGCGAAAGGAAGTAAACGACCGTTTCCGAAAGGATTATACAGGCCGCGGGAGCTATGACAGGATTGTCCCCAATTTCAGGAAATTCGTCGACCGCCGGGAGGGGAAGGGCTATTATATGCGCGGTACCTTCACCCATTTCAATACAGATTTTACCAACGACATCTTCCACATGGCGGACGATCTTGGATTTGCAGAGCTTTCCATGGAACCGGTGGTGGCAGATCCTGACAGCCCCTCTGCCCTGAAAGAAGAGGATCTTCCTGTTATATTCGAACAGTACGAAATCCTGGCAAAGGATATGATCCGCCGGGAGAGAGAGGGAAAACCCATTACCTTTTATCACTATATGCTCGATCTTGAGCACGGACCCTGTATTTATAAACGTATTTCAGGATGCGGCTCGGGGACAGAGTATCTCGCCGTGACTGCGTCCGGCGATCTCTATCCCTGCCATCAGTTTGTCAACGACCCCGAATATAAAATGGGAGATATCTGGAACGGCGTCACCAATACCGGTCTTCGCGATTCCTTCAAGCTCTGCAATGTCTATTCCAGACCGGAGTGCAGTGACTGCTGGGCAAAGCTCTATTGCGCGGGAGGCTGCGCGGCCAACGCCTATCATGCGGCCGGTGATATCCACGGCACCTATCATATGGGCTGTGAGATCTTCAAAAAGAGAATTGAGTGCGCACTGATGATCAAGGTTGCGCAGGCGATCGACGGCTGACACAGGCGCTCAGCTTAGGGGAAACTCCCGCTGCAGATGGCTGATACAGGGGTCAGCTTCGGGGAAACTCTCGCTGCAGATTGGAGGCTCCGCAGAGAAAATCCATGCTCACATCGTAGAGCATTGCCAGTTTCAGCAGTTCCTCGACATGCATTGCGGATTTCCCGCATTCATATTCAGAGTAGGTCTGCTGGCGGATGCCCAGATACTGAGCCACTTCTTTCTGGGTCAGCTGATGCTCTTTTCTGAGCCTTGTCATGCGTGTGAGGACATGGGGCGGATAAGGGAGATGCTTTTCCTTCATAGCCTTGTCTTATTCTCCTTATATCTCATGATGTCAGGGTCAAAAGGTGCTTTCGCCAAGCCCGGCTCGTCAAAGAGCACAAACTTAAAGAGCAAAAATGAGATTGACAGTAGTATAGCATATTTGCAGAAATATATCAAAAATGAAATGTACATTTATGGTATATTTTACGGAAATATCGTCACACCCTGACCAGGGTGTGACGGTAACGTTGCGTCCGGCGATTCCAATTTCGCTTCGCGAAACGCCGAACGCCGTAAAACTCCGGTTTTTGAGCCTTGTAACGAAATATCAGACATGAGAAAGAATAGCAGAGGTGAGCAGGGATAATGCGAAGCCGGGAAGATGAGACATTGCTTGCAGGAAGGATCCGCGATCTGGCCAGACGTGCGGAACAAAACGGATATGTGACACACACAGGATTTTTGTCGCTCTCCGAGCAGTCCTGCGCCATGAGTGTTCTTGCGGAACCTGGCATCCCGCAGGGCGGCGGACGTTATGTACTGTATGGGGGCATGCCCGATGCCGACAGAAAAGTTCTTTTCTTTTTACCCGCTTACATGGACGAGGAGGAACTGATCGAACAGGAACAGTCCGGAGAAGGTATAATGGCCTGCCTGAAGATAGAAGTGCGGGGCACCGGTTTTGCCAAAGAGATCGGACACCGCGACTGCCTGGGCGCTCTGATGCATCTCGGGATCGAGAGAGATCAGATCGGGGATATCCTTCTGGAAAAAGACGGCTTCTGTGCCTGGGTTTTTGTCCTTGCTTCCATGGCAGAGTTCATCTGCCGTGAACTGGTCACGATCGGCAGAGCGCATGTAGACATTCAATTTGTTTCTCCCTCGGCCTGCACAGCACGCCCTGTGCTTGTACCGCGAAGCGGAAGCATCGCATCGGTCCGGATCGACAGTCTGCTTGCGATGGTATTTCACATTTCACGCTCTGCGGCGCAGGAACTTGTCGGGCGGGAGGAAGTATTTGTGGACGGAAGGACAGTGTCCTCGTCCTCTTATGTCCCTGCTGTCGGAAGCCGGATCTCTGTCCGGGGCCATGGAAAATTTATTTATGAAGGAGAAGAAAAAACGACGAAGAAAGGCCGGATCTTTGTCCGGACCAGCGTTTTTTCCTGAAAAAACACAGTCGATACGGTAAAAATGCATTACGGAGGTTTGTGTCAAAGCGCCGCAAACATCCGCGGATTCCGAATGTTTGGAGCGGGCCGAGAGCGTGAAAGCGCGACAGCACGCGTAGTTTATTCATACATGTTTGTGAACGCGAGACCATGTCCAAAAGTGTGAAGAAAGGAGGCAGGAACCGGTACAGGAGTGCCGTTTCCGAACAAGTTATGACATACCAGGATGCGTACAGTAAGCTTGAGAAATATGGACAGCTTCATGTCCTGAAGTACTATGATGAACTGAACGAGGAACAGAAGGCGCAGCTTCTGCAGCAGGTGGAGGATACTGATTTTTCGGTCCTGCAGTTTGTTGACCACAAGGATCCCGCCCTCGGAACGGGAAAGATTTCTCCGATCGCTGCGATGGAACTCGATGAGATTGAGCGCCGCAAAGATGAGTTTACACAGATCGGTCTGGATGCCATCCGCAGGGGAAAAGTTGCGGCTGTTCTTCTCGCCGGCGGCATGGGCACCCGTCTTGGATCCGATGATCCCAAGTGCATGTACGATATCGGAATCACGCACCCGGTCTATATCATGCAGAGACTCGTGGAAAACCTGATGGACGTTGTGCGCGCGGCAGGTGTCTATGTTCCGTTCTTTATCATGACGAGCGACAAAAACCATGACAAGACCGTCTCCTTTATGGAAAAGATGAATTATTTTGGATATGATCCTTCCATGATCTGGTTTTTCAAGCAGGAGATGGCACCGGCATCTGATTACAGCGGCAAAGTCTATATGGAAGACAAGTACAGGATTTCCACATCTCCCAACGGCAACGGCGGCTGGTTCCTGTCCATGAAGCGCTGCGGCCTGATCGACAAGATCCACGAACTGGGGATCGAATGGCTCAACACCTTTGCTGTAGACAATGTCCTGCAGCGGATCGCGGATCCCGTTTTTGTGGGCGCGACGATTGCCTCGGGCTGCGCAACCGGCGCAAAGACGGTGCGTAAGGCGGCTCCGGACGAGAGAGTCGGTGTCATGTGCCTGGCGGACGGGAAGCCCTCTATCATTGAGTATTATGAGATGACTCCCGAACTCATGGAAGCCAAAAACGAGAACGGTGACCCTGCCTACAACTTTGGCGTCATCATGAATTATCTTTTCCGCGAGAAAGATCTGGAGCGTATCGTGGATGAAGTGCTCCCGGTCCATATTGTTGAGAAGAAGATTGCCTGCATCGACGAGAAGGGAAATCCGGTCTCTCCTGAAGAACCTAACGGATATAAATTTGAACAGCTGGTACTCGATATGGTGCGTGAGCTTGACACATGTATTCCTGTGGAAGTGGACCGCACAAAAGAGTTTGCCCCGATCAAGAACAAAACCGGTATCGATTCTGTTGAAACAGCGCGTGAACTGTGCAGACAAAACGGCATTGAGCTGTGATTTTTCCCGGGCATAAGCTATGCGGGGAAGCACGGGGACAAGAGGAGAAATGCTATGTTTCGCTTATGGGTAAGAGAATGGAAGGACAACCACCTT
Source organism: uncultured Lachnospiraceae bacterium (assembly GCA_900321785.1). Taxonomy (GTDB): domain Bacteria; phylum Bacillota; class Clostridia; order Lachnospirales; family Lachnospiraceae; genus CAG-791. The sequence continues at coordinate 10,046 of ONXK01000133.1, forward strand.
ATCAAGGATACAGTGATCGAAGATCCCTCTGAAGATACCCGGACACATAAGGTCTTCCGCGCGCTTGAAACAGCTTGTGTAGAATTTGATCTTGCCGTGCCTGTGTGGCTTGACGCCACGATCAGGGATTTTCAGAGACATGCCAGAGCCCGCTTTACAAAAGATGCTTTTGTGGAGGAGATCGATTTTGATTACCTGGAAATCTATGTGATCGAGGAGGATGATTTATACTAATATTTATTCGCCATCGCAGACCTTTTGACCTCAACATCATTGATTGAAAGGAAATGCTGTCCGGATAATCGTCAGACCGGTTTTTGACTCTGCCGAGAGCTGTACATTTGGAGAAAGTGCAGGTTGTTTTTACAATTTGATGAATAAAAGCACACAAAAACAACACATTTCAACTCTAAACTAGATACTATAAGCGGTGGAAAACCGGTTTGTTATTAGTATTTGGAGGAAGAATGATCGCTCAGATCGACTTTCCGGATCATAAATGGCGAAAGGCGGAAAAACATGGATAACGAAAGATTTGAACACGAAAACGATTTTAAGGGATTGGATCTGACAGATACCACAGAATCATTCGAACAGGAAGACGAGCCTGCCGGATCGGATGAGAATGATGCATCAGATCTATCCGACACATATGAATATCATGACGGTCCTGCCGGCCAGGACCTGAACGATCCTGCAGATCCTGTAAAACCGGCAGAATCTGTATCTGTATTGGATGCAGACCGCGCAGATACTGCAGACCGGAATGCTTCCGGATTCGCTGCAGACCGCGCAGATACTACAGACCGGAAGACTTCCGGATTTGCTGCAGGCTCCGCAGATTCTGAGCATCAGAATGCTTCCGGCACAGGAAGCGGCAGATATTACAGCCTGCATCACGCAGAGGAATCCGGAAGATATTCTTCCGGACGCAGAAAAAAAGACAAAAAAGGCAGCAAATGGCTGGCGGTGGCACTTGCCGTGATCCTGGTGTTTGTTCTGGGAGCAGGTGCCGGAGCGATGATGTCCGGACGCGCTGCGACCGCTTCCCTGCCGGAGAGTTCCGCATCGGCAAAGAACAGCGTGGAAAGTTCGGCGGAGGAGGAAGAGGAGAAGACGCCTTCCCGGGAAAGCGGATCCGGCGGGGAGACGATCTCCCGTGTGAAAGACCAGACATCAGATAGTTCTCTTTCGGACACAACGGTCGCGGATGTAGCAGAAAAGGTTATGCCTGCTATTGTCTCCGTTTATAACAAGTATACGGAAAAGAGCCAGTTTTTCGGGAGAACTTATACCCAGGAGGCTGAATCCGCGGGGTCCGGAATTATTATTGAGGAGACAGATAATGAACTCCTCATCGTCACCAACAATCATGTGGTCGAAGGTGCGGACAGCCTGAGCGTACAGTTTATCAATGAAGAGAACTGCGAGGCGGCGCTTAAGGGAACGGATCCCAGTTCGGATCTTGCCGTGATCTCGGTTTCCCTGGATTCTCTCAACGAAGATACTAAGAAACAGATTGCCATTGCCGAACTCGGCGATTCCGATTCTCTGCGGATCGGTGAGCATGCGATCGCAATCGGCAATGCACTTGGATATGGCCAGTCCCTGACAGTCGGCTATATCAGTGCCCTGAATCGCGAGATCACCGCAGAGGACGGCATTACCGGTACCTTTATCCAGACAGACGCGGCGATCAACCCCGGCAACTCCGGCGGCGCGCTCCTTAACTCCAAAGGACAGGTCATCGGCATCAATTCCAACAAGATCGGCGGAGAGGCCATTGAAGGCATGGGATTCGCAATTCCGATCTCCAAGGCACTCCCGATCATCGACGGTCTCAAGACACAGGAGAGCAAGACCAAAGTAGCGGAAGCAGAACAGGGCGTTCTGGGCATCTATGGCATTTCTGTCACATCGGATGTCGCCAGCGCCTACGGACTGCCGGTCGGAGCTTATGTTGAGGAGATTATCGAAGGGACCGGTGCGGCTTCCAGTGACCTTCAGCAGGGCGATATTATTACAGGAATTGAAGGACAGACTGTCACCGGCATGGAGGATATCCAGAACCAGCTCGCCTACTACAGTGCAGGACAGGAAATCACATTGAAGGTCCAGCACCCCATGGAAGGCGGCGAGTATGAAGAACGTGAGATCAAGGTGACGCTCTCCAGCAGGAGCGATGCGGAGGCCGCCACAGGATCCATGGAAGAGCGGAGGGGACAGACTGAGCAGCAGGAATCCTGGCCTTCTGAGGAAGGTTCCGACTTTTCCTTCCCTTTCCCTTTTGGATTCTGAAGTATAGATGACGTCTCGTCACACCCTGACCAGGGTGTGACGGTAACGTTGCGTCCGGCGATTCCAATTTCGCTTCGCGAAACGCCGAACGCCGAAAAACTCCGGTTTTTGAGCGTTCCGACGCTCAAAAACACGTCGAATCTGGTGGGGGAGTGACTTGTAACTAGATGACTAATAATAGAGCGCATTTGCGCTTGCTATAGGTGTTTCTGCTTCTGTATACTATGTATACTGACGGTGATTCATTGATACGATCAGCCCCGCCCTGTGAAAATGCAGGGCGGGGCATAGTGGCGTTTAAGATAAACAGGAGCGATATCTTTACATGGGAAATAATAATGACAATGGAAATGATAGGGACAACACACACATGACAGAATACTGTGTCATGTG
>ONXK01000102.1 GCA_900321785.1 uncultured Lachnospiraceae bacterium
CTCTTGACAACGGCACAACCGAGGTTCAGGTTGTTTCCTGGTATGACAACGAGAATTCCTACACCAGCCAGATGGTCCGCACCATCAAGCACTTCGGCAGCCTGCTGAATGCATAATCCGGTCTGGATGATCCGTTAGGAAATCAGCTTTCCCTAAAGGCTGACGGACACATGTGTGCGCGCGGCCCCAAAGGATGTTTGACCTGAGAATTTTAAGGAGGGTCCGGTCTATCATGGACCGGACCCTTTTATAATGTTTATGATAATTCCGGAGGAATAATATGGGACTTAATAAAAAATCTGTTGATGATATTAATGTGAAGGGCAAACGCGTCCTTTGCCGCTGCGATTTCAACGTACCGCTCAAGGCCGGCGAGATCACAGACGATAACCGTATCGTCGCAGCACTTCCCACCATCAAAAAGCTCATCGCTGACGGCGGCAAGGTTATCCTTTGCTCCCACCTAGGCAAGCCGAAGGGCGAGCCCAAGCCCGAGCTGTCTCTGGCTCCCGTCGCAAAGCGCCTGTCCGAGTACCTGGGCCAGGAAGTTGTCTTCGCAAAAGATGACAATGTTGTCGGCGAGAACGCAAAGGCAGCTGTTGCCGCTATGAAGGACGGCGATGTTGTTCTCCTTGAGAATACCCGTTATCGCAAGGAAGAGACAAAGAACGGCGAGGAGTTCTCCAAAGAGCTCGCTTCTCTGGCAGATGTCTTCGTAAACGATGCTTTCGGTACTGCTCACCGTGCACACTGCTCCAACGTCGGTGTCACACAGTACATTGATACCTGTGTTGTCGGTTACCTTATGCAGAAGGAAATCGACTTCCTCGGCAAGGCAGTTGAGGATCCGGTACGTCCTTTCGTAGCTATCCTCGGCGGCGCTAAGGTTGCTGACAAGCTTGCTGTTATCAACAACCTGCTTGAGAAGTGCGATACCCTTATCATCGGCGGCGGCATGGCTTACACCTTCGCAAAGGCCAAGGGCTATGAGATCGGCAAATCCCTCGTTGACGATACCAAGGTCGACTACTGCGCAGATATGATCAAGAAGGCAGAAGAGCTTGGCAAGAGCCTGCTTCTTCCCGTTGACGCTGTCATCACTGCAGAGTTCCCGGATCCCATCGATGCCGAGATCGATGTCGAAGTCGTTGATATCGACAAGATCCCTGCCGACAAGATGGGTATGGATATCGGCCCCAAGACCATCGAGCTCTTCTCCAACGCTATCAAGACCGCCAAGACTGTTGTCTGGAACGGACCTATGGGCGTTTTCGAGAACCCGATCCTTTCCAAGGGCACAAAGTCTGTTGCCCAGGCTATGGCTGACACAGACGCTACCACCATCATCGGCGGCGGCGACAGCGCGGCAGCAGCAAATCAGATGGGCTTCCATGACAAGATGAGCCACATCTCCACCGGCGGCGGTGCTTCCCTTGAGTTCCTTGAGGGCAAGGCTCTTCCCGGTGTTGTCGCAGCAAACGACAAATAATGAAAGGCAGTTTCCGCAGGCTCTGAGGAAGGACATACTGCTTTATTGAGGATGTTTACAGCATGACAGGAGATCGGATCTCCTGTCATGCTGATGCATAAATGGTGTGAGCGGGAGGACCATTCGCACCGGGGGGCATTCGTTTGCGGACGCTCTCGAACACAACCAACTACCCAAGTATAAAAGATTTAGGAGAAGAGAAATGGCAAGAAGGAAAATCGTAGCCGGTAACTGGAAAATGAACAAGACTCCCTCTGAGGCAAAGGCTCTTGTCGAGCTGCTTGCTCCCCTGGTAAAGAATGATGACGTTGATGTCGTTTACTGCGTGCCCGCAGTTGACATTGTTCCCGTAGTCGAGGCAGTCAAGGGCTCCAACGTTGCTGTCGGCGCTGAGAACATTTCCGATAAGGACAGCGGCGCATTCACCGGCGAGATCTCCGGCGCAATGCTCAAAGATGCAGGCGTCAAGTACGTCATCATCGGCCACTCCGAGAGAAGAGATTATTACAAAGAGGATGATGCTTTCCTGAACAGGAAAGTTCTCAAGGCTTTCGAGTATGGCCTCATCCCGATCCTCTGCTGCGGCGAGTCCCTTGAGCAGCGCGAAGCAAACGTGACCATCGACTGGATCCGTCTGCAGCTCAAGAGCGATCTGATCGGCGTTACTGCTGAGCAGGCTGCTTCCATGGTTATCGCTTATGAGCCTATCTGGGCTATCGGCACCGGCAAGGTCGCTACCACTGAGCAGGCACAGGAAGTCTGCCATGCGATCCGCGAGCTCATCGCAGAGATCTATGACACCGACACTGCTGAGAAGATCCGCATCCAGTACGGCGGCTCCGTCAACGGCAAGTCCGCTCCCGAGCTTTTCGCACAGCCCGACATCGACGGCGGCCTGATCGGCGGCGCTTCCCTGAAGGAAGACTTCGGCAATATCGTCAATTACAAGTAAGATACACAGCTGCGGGCGGGACTGCCGGTCTTCCGGCCATATGACAGCTTCCCGGGTTACCTGCAGATCTATATGATTTGGTATTTATTCCTGCGTTTTGCAGGAATCAATGATTCGAACCAGGAGACAGCCCGCCTGTCTGCGGCAATTCCGCAGGCAGGCGGACTGCTTTTATTCTGTATGTATGGAGCGATGTGGGAGCACTAAATGATTCGTGACAGGTCGATAGAAGAAATATTTGACGGGAACTATTATTCTCCCGGTGATATGGTATTGGTTGGATGTTCCGACTGCGCCGGCTGTTCGGAGTGCTGCAGGAATACCGGGGATTCTATCATACTGGATCCCTGGGACATGTATATGCTCACAAAGGGAACAGGAAAAACCTTTACTGACATGATCGAACGAGAGATTGAGATCCGGCTGGTGGACGGTCTGATTCTGCCCAATCTCATGCAGCATCATGAGAGCGATGAAACTGGAGAGCGGTCCGGCAGGGAGGATGCCCCGGATCTCTTATCCGGCGATCACTGTCCTTTTCTGTCTCAGGCAGGCCGATGCTCCATCCATCCCTTCCGCCCCGGAATGTGCCGCCTCTATCCTATGGGCAGGTACTATACAGAAGGCGGATTCCGCTATATACTGCAGAAAGATGAATGTACAGACCGCGAGAAGACATCGGTGCTTCTGCAGGACTGGCTGGGGATTGAAAACCTGGCGCGATATGAAAGCTATATCCTGGACTGGCATGATTTCAAAGGACAGGCGGAAGAGTCACTTCATATACTGACTCAGAAAAGCCGCGAATCCGTGACGAGGTATATCCTGCAGATCTTTTTTGTTCATCCCTATGAAGTGAAGTTGGATTTTTATGCCCAGTATGACGCAAGGATGGAGATCTGTCGTCAGGCTCTCGCGGATATCCTTCCGAAATGATCGATGATAGATTGAAAGTGATTAAGACAGATGCCGGAAATACCGGCGGGAATACGGAAAACGACCTTTCCTGGTCTTTCGGGACGGGATGACAATGGAAAAAGAAAAATGCAGAAAAATGTGATCGTGATCGGCGCCGGTGCCGCAGGCCTCATGGCCGCTGTGACAGCTGCGGAGAACGGACATAAAGTGACGGTTCTCGAAAAAACGGAAAAAGCCGGCAAAAAAATATATATCACCGGAAAAGGGCGCTGCAACCTGACCAATGACTGTGCCACAGAGGATTTTTTTGGATATGTGGCCAGAAACCACAAGTTTCTCTACAGCGCCGTCTATGGCTTTGACCACGAGATGGTCAAAGACTTTTTTGAAAAAAACGGCTGCCCGGTCAAGGTGGAAAGAGGGGGCAGGGTATTTCCTGTTTCCGACCACGCCTCTGATGTGACCGCGGCCCTGGTACGGCGGCTGCAGAAACTGGGAGGACGCATTGTCTTTCACACCAGTGTCTCTGCCATCCTCAAACAAGATGGCGAAGATACCGATACCGGGCATACTGCCAGGGTACGCGGCGTTCGGCTTCAGAACGGCAGGGAGCTCTATGCGGATGCAGTGATCCTGTGTACCGGCGGGCTGTCTTATCCCTCGACCGGCTCTGAAGGCGACGGTCTGAAAATGGCGAAGGGCATGGGTATGGAAGTGACGCCGACTGCACCTTCTCTCGTGCCCTTTGAGACCAAAGAAGAGTGGTGCAGGCAGCTCCAGGGCCTGGCACTCAAAAATGTTTCGGTGCGTGTGTTTCCTCTGGAGACTGCAGCAGCTGATCCTGACAAAACGAATGCAGACGGCAAAGCCGAAAGTAAACCAAAGAAAAAGAAATCCAGGCAGAATAAGGCGGTCTATGAGGCCTTTGGCGAGCTTTTGTTTACCCATTTCGGAATGAGCGGACCCATCATACTCACTGCGTCCTGCTACTGTGATTTTCTCAAATATCCGGGGGGATTCAGGCTCTTTCTCAACCTGAAACCCGCTCTTTCCCGGGAACAGCTGGAGGAACGCCTGCGCAGGGAGTTTCTGCAGGCGCCGGACCGCCACCTTCCCGGCGCGGTGCGGCCGCTGTTTCCTGCAAGACTTGCGGAAGTGATCACCGAGCTGTCCGGACTTGAGACCCACCGCAGGGCTGCCTCCTTTACAGAACCGGAGATCAAAAAGCTGGCGGCGCTCATCCAGGAAGTCCCCGTCACCGTCACAGGGACCCGCGGTTACAGGGAAGCCATCATCACCCGGGGCGGGATCAGTGTAAAGGAGATCAACCCTTCTACAATGGAATCCCGCAGGATCGCCGGCCTCTATGCCGCCGGGGAGGTACTGGATGTGGATGCCCAGACGGGCGGCTTCAATCTCCAGATCGCCTGGTCCACAGGCCGCCTTGCAGGACAGAGTATCTGATATCATCGGGAAAACCCTTTCCGGGATCTCTCCCCGCGCTGCCGCAGCAAAAAACGCTCCGGTATATATCTTACAGAGTATCAACATCACTGAATGATCAGGAGGAATATATGTTCAACATCGCAATCGACGGACCCGCCGGCGCCGGGAAAAGCACCATTGCCAAAAATGTCGCAAAGGAACTGTCTTTTATCTATGTGGACACAGGAGCTATGTACAGAGCCATGGCGCTGTATCTGCACAGAAACGGTATTTCGGCCGATGATCCGGAGAAAATTGCGGCCGGATGCGGAGGTGCGGATATTTCCATTGAATACAGGGACGGCGAGCAGGTGGTCCTTCTGGCCGGAGAAAACGTCAATGCCTGGCTCCGCACCGAGGAAGTGAGCGCCATGGCGTCGAAGAGCAGCGCGGTTCCCCGTGTACGGGAACGCCTTCTCCAGCTTCAGCAGGAGCTTGCTGCCACACAGAATGTGGTCATGGACGGACGCGATATCGGCACTGTCGTCCTCCCGGATGCCCAGGTAAAAATCTACCTGACCGCCAGCGTGGAAGTGCGTGCAAAGCGCCGTTATCTCGAACAGAAGGCAAAGGGCGAAAAGGTCGACCTCAAAGAAATCGAAGCCGAGATCGCGGAGCGGGATCACAGAGATATGACTCGCGAAGTGGCGCCCCTGAAACTGGCCGATGACGCCGTTTTGGTGGACTCCTCCGATATGACCATCGATGAAGTGGCACAGCGGATCCTGGCCATCGTAAAGGAAAAGATGGCATTAGAGAAGTAAATCCGTTTCATGGTCACAGCCTGGTCAGGGTGTGACCGGAAACGTCAGTCCTGTTACAGAGCAGCCCGGCCTCGGATGGCGGGCGTTTTCGCACGATAGTCCCCGGTTGAAAGAGTTGTTTCATCTGAGTTTTCATCACCCGGGACCCGCAAGGGGATCTTGAAGAAAGGAAGCTGACAGTGTCAAAACCGGAAATCATTCTTGCAAAGAGCGCGGGATTCTGCTTTGGTGTGGAACGCGCTGTCAATAAAGTTTATGAAGAAGCGGACGGGGGCGGCAGTATTTATACCTATGGCCCGATCATCCACAACCGCGAAGTTGTCGCGGACCTGGAGGCCAGGAACGTTCATGTCGTGGAGTCTGAGGAGGAAGTCCGGGCTCTTCATGACGCCACAGTCATCATTCGTTCGCACGGTGTTTCCAGGGACACAGATCAGCTGATCCGGGATTCGGCGCGCAAGTGCATTGACGCCACATGCCCTTTTGTCAAGCGCATCCACCGCACGGTGGAAACGGAGAGCGCAGCCGGCAGAAAGATCGTGATCATCGGAAATCCGGTGCACCCGGAAGTGATCGGGATCATGGGCTGGTCCTCCACGCCAGTGACGGTTATACAGACTGCAGAGGAGGCGCGGAATTTTTCTGTCCCTGAAGGAAAAGAGGTCTGCGTGGTTGCGCAGACAACATTTAACGCAAATAAATTTCAAGATTTAGTTGATATTTTGAAAGAAAAAAGCTACAATGTAATTTGTGTGAATACTATCTGTAATGCGACGTCTGCAGGAAAGAGTGTTCCGACACTCATTTCATACAAACGTGGAACGACTTACATCTTACTCTGACTGGTGCAGAAAAGGTGATAGGCATTACCGCGGGGGCTTCGACCCCAAAGAATATCATTGAGGAGGTTTATAACCATGTCAGAGCAGACCTTTGAACAAATGTTGGACGAATCGTTCAAGACAATCCATACCGGTGAGGTAGTCGAGGGACAGATCATCGATGTCAAACCCGATGAGGCGATCCTGAATATCGGCGCCAAGTCCGATGGTATCCTTACCAGGAATGAGTACACGAACGATCATTCTGTTGATCTCACAGAAGTCCTGCACGTAGGCGACAAACTTGAAGTCAAGATCCTGAAAGTCAATGACGGAGACGGCCAGGTTGTCCTTTCCTACAAGCGCCTCGCGGCAGACCGCGGTAACAAGCGCATTGAGGAAGCGTACAACAATAAGGAAGTCCTCACAGCCAAGGTTACACAGGTCCTTTCCGGCGGCCTGAGCGTAGTTGTCGAGGAAGTCAGAGTATTCATCCCTGCAAGCCTTGTTTCCGATACTTATGAGAGAGACCTGAGCAAGTATCTCGGACAGGACATCGAGTTCGTAATCACCGAGTACAATCCGCACAGGCGCAGATATATTGGTGATCGCAAGCAGCTTCTCGTTGCAAAACGTCAGGAAATGCAGCGCAAGCTCTTCGAGACCATCCACCCCGGCGATACAGTCGAGGGTACCGTCAAGAATATCACAGATTTCGGCGCATTCATCGACCTTGGCGGCGCAGACGGACTGCTCCACATCTCCGAGATGAGCTGGGGCCGCGTCGAGAATCCCAAGAAGGTCTTCAAGGTTGGCGAGAAGCTCCGCGTCCTGATCAAGGATATCCAGGGCACAAAGATCGCTCTTTCCCTGAAGTTCCCCGAGGAGAATCCCTGGGTTGGTGCAGCAGAGAAGTATGCTGTTGGCACGATCGTGACCGGCAGAGTTGCCAGAATGACAGACTTCGGCGCATTCGTAGAGCTTGAGCCCGGCATCGATGCCCTGCTTCATGTTTCTCAGATTGCCCGTGAGCACATTGACAAGCCTTCAGATGTTCTCAAGACCGGACAGGAAGTCACCGCTAAGATCGTTGACTTCAACGAAGACAGCAACAAGATCAGCCTGAGCGTCAAGCAGCTTCTCATCGACAA
>ONXK01000026.1 GCA_900321785.1 uncultured Lachnospiraceae bacterium
GCCTCTTATTTGAACATGCCTTCCATATCGTCCTGGCAAAGCGGGCGAATCCCGTTTTTGGTCAGGACCTTGATCGCCGCTTCATTGTCTGCCACACGGAAGATCATGCATGCGCTGTTTGCCTTCTTTGCCAGGAAGGCATAGGAATATTCCAGATTGATCCCGTTGTCTCCAAGCAGATTCAGGACATTGACCAGGGCGCCCGGTTTATCCTCAAAGACAATGGCCAGTACAGGTGTCAGGGAGCAGACATAGCCTTCCTGTTTAAGGATCTGGACCGTTCTGAAGGGATCATCAACGATCACACGGACAATTCCGAAGTCTTCCGTCTCCGCGAGAGACAAGGCTCTGAGGTCGATCTCGCTGTTCTGAAGGATTTTGGTAAACTCAGCGAGTGCGCCGGGCCTGTTTTCCAGAAAAGTTGAAATCTGTTTAACTGTCATCTCCTGCCTCCTTCTTATAATAATTACATGATTTTATAACATTTATATGATGGTAATATCAACAGTTATCTTATTTGCACCAAATCCCGTTTTTTTATCCCTGATAAAGATTTCTCTTATCGATGACACGCTTTGCCTTGCCTTCGCTTCTGGTGATAGTCTTAGGAGCTACAAGTTTGACGACACAGTAAATACCCAGCATGGCCTTGAGATCGCTGACAAGCTGCTTCTCGCGCTTTGTGATGTCCTTAATGGAGTCGGAGAACATCTCCGGTGTCATCTCGACCTGGACTTCAATGCGGTCACTGTGGTGCTCTCTCGTCACGATGATCTGGTAGTTGGCAGGGTATCCGTCATTCATAAGGACTGTCTCGATCTGGCTCGGGAATACGTTGACGCCCTTGACGATCAGCATATCATCGCTGCGGCCCATCGGCTTCGCCATGCGGACATGTGTCCTTCCGCAGGAACAGGGTTCCGCATTGAGGACGCAGATGTCTTTTGTGCGGTAACGAAGAAGCGGGAATGCCTCTTTGCTGATGCTGGTGAAAACAAGTTCTCCCTTTTCTCCGTAAGGCAGCACTTCGCCGGTCTGGGGATTGATGATCTCGGCAATAAAATGGTCTTCATTGATGTGCATGCCGTTCTGTGCAGAGCACTCGAAGGCGACGCCGGGACCGGAGATCTCTGTCAGGCCGTAGATATCATAGGCTTTGATCCCCAGTTTTTCCTCGATATCACGGCGCATTTCCTCTGTCCACGCTTCCGCACCGAAAATACCGGATTTGAGTTTGAGTTCGTCCTTCATGCCGCGCTCTGTAATGGTCTCCGCAAGATATGCCGCATAGGACGGTGTGCAGCACAATACGGTAGTACCGAGATCTTTCATGAACTGGAGCTGACGGTCCGTGTTGCCGGAAGACATGGGCAGAGTCAGGGATCCGACCCTGTGGGAGCCGCCGTGAAGGCCGGCGCCGCCTGTGAAGAGGCCGTATCCATAGCAGACCTGTACAACATCGTCCCTGGTGGTTCCCGCAGCTGTCAGGGCTCTTGCGCAGCACCCTTCCCACATATCAAGGTCGTTCTGCGTATAGCATGCGACAACACGCCTGCCGGTCGTGCCGCTTGTGGAGTGGACGCGGACGCAGTCAGAAAGCGGAACAGCCAGGAGTCCGAAGGGATACTGTTTGCGCAGGTCCTCCTTGCTCAAAAACGGAAGCTTGTGCAGGTCTTTCACTCCCTGGATATCCTCCGGCTTCAAGCCCTTATCATCCATCTTCTGTCTATAATAAGGGACGGATTCATATACGCGCTTCACTGTCTCTACAAGGCGCTCGTCCTGCCATGCTGTGATCTGTTCCCGTGAAGCGCACTCAATCTGCGGCTCAAAATAATGTTCCATATATGTACCTCCAAAAGCTGTAGATTTGTTTAGTGATTGCTCGGCCATGCCGCAAATACAGTCATCCTTGTGGCCATGGGCAGGTGCCCGCAAACATGTATGGTGAAAGCTATCTGGCCAGATTGGCAAATCTGGTAAGAGAAGGCTGCCAGCTGAGTTCAACTGTTCCGATCGGGCCGTTTCTCTGTTTTGCAATAATGATCTCCGCGATCCCTTTCTTCTCCGAGTCCTCATTGTAGTAATCGTCACGGTAGATAAACATGACGAGGTCCGCATCCTGTTCGATGGCACCGGATTCACGCAGGTCGGACAGCATAGGCCTGTGGTTGGGCCGGGATTCCACAGCTCTGGACAGCTGGGAAAGAGCCACTACAGGCACATTGAGTTCCCTTGCCAGTGCCTTGAGAGACCTGGAAATATCCGATATCTCCTGCTGGCGTGATTCTCCGCTCTTCCCGGACCCGCTCATCAGCTGCAGGTAGTCGATGATAATGATCTCAAGGCCGAATTCCAGCTTGTATTTGCGGCATTTGGATCTGAGCTCCGCCACCGTGATCGCCGGTGTATCGTCAATGATCAGACGGCTGTCGCCGATGTTTCCCGCACTCTCGATGACCTCTGCCCATTCGTTCTCCGTCATATCGCCCGTGCGGATCTTCTGGGCCTCAACATGGGACTGCATGGCCAGAAGGCGGTTGACCAGTTGTTCCTTGGACATTTCCAGGGAGAAGATCCCCACACAGCGGTTTTCCCGCATGGTCAGATAATCCGCTATATTGAGGACCAGAGCGGTCTTTCCCATGGAGGGGCGGGCTGCGATCAGGATAAAGTCCGCAGGCTGCAGGCCTGCCGTCCTGTTATCCAGATCTGTAAAGCCGGTGGACAATCCGGTGACATTGCCCTTGATCCTGGAGGCCTGCTCGATCTTGTCCATGGCATTGAGGACGATCTCTCTGATCGGAACGAAGTTATTGGCAGTGCGGCGCTGTGAGATCTCAAAGATGCGTTTTTCCGCCTTATCAAGGAGCGTCTCCATCTCCTCGTTTTCCGCATAGCAGTTTCCTGCGATCTCTTCGTTGGCGCGTATCATGCTGCGCAGAAGGGACTTTTCCGCAACGATATTGGCATAGGATTTTATATTGGCAGAAGTGGGAACTGTGGTGATCAGTTCCCGGATCAGCTCATCAGAATAAAGCTCCGGGGGGAGATTCTTCTCCCGGAGCTTTGTCTGCAGCGTAACAGGATCAATGGCTGTACCTTTCCTGTGCATTTCCAGCATGGTCTGGTACAGGATCCCGTTCTGACGTGCGTAAAAATCCTCTTCCTTTATGATCTCGGACGCTGTCTCAACCGCCTCCGGATCGATCAGCATAGATCCCAGCACGGAACGCTCCGCCTCCAGACTGTGGGGCATGACCCTGCTGATCACATCATCCTGTGCCATTTCGCTTATGCCTCTGTAACTTTCAGTGTGAATTTTCCGGTCACCTGGGGGTGCAGGCGGATCGGGATTTCAAAGCTCCCGAAGGATTTGATCGGCTCGGAAAGCTGGATCTTCTTTTTGTCAAGCTCGAGGTTATGCTGCTTCTTTGCTTCCTGTGCTATTTCCTTGGCGCTGACAGAGCCGAAAACACGGCCGCCCTCGCCAGCTTTCATTTTGACCTCAACCGTGACCTTCTCCAGATCCTGCGCCAGCTTCTGCGCTTCTGCAAGGCGCTGTGCGGCTTCTTTTGCCTCACGCTGCTTTTTCAGCTTCAGGTCGTTTCTGTTCTTATCATTGGCCTCGACGCCCAGCTTTTTGGGGATCACAAAGTTTCTTGCATATCCGTCACTGACGTTGACTACATCACCCTCTTTGCCGAGAGATTTTACATCCTGTAAAAGAATCACTTTCATATCTGTTTCCTCCTGATTCAAGACTTTCCTGATACGTCCGGATCAGCCCGGCCGTCATGCATCTATTTCACCTTCCTCGATCATCTGGTCTATGACCTTCTTGACCGCTTCAATGGCTTCCTCCGGCGAAGCGCCCTCCATCTGAGAGCCCGCCATGTTGATATGGCCGCCGCCGCCCATGTGTTCCATGACCAGCTGCACATTGACCTCATCGATGGAACGGGCACTGATGAAGATTTTTCCGTTATAGGGCGTCATGACGAAGCTTGCCTTGACCCCGTCGATATCGAGAAGCTCGTTGGCTGCCTGAGCGCCGACAACAGTCGGGCTGCGCAGTCCTTCCCCGTCACATGTTGAAAAAGCAAAATAATCCCGGTAGATTTCTGCCTGCGAGACCGCATTCGCCCTTGCCATATACTCGACCGCCTCTTCGCGGAAAAGCTTTCGGACACGCACGACATCCGCGCCGCTCCGGCGCAGAAATGCAGCCGCTTCAAAGGTTTTGACGCCTGCCCTGTTGACAAAGCCGTCTGTGTCTACGACGATGCCGCCGTACATGGCATCTGCTTCCTCGGGACGCAGCCGGATATTTTCACCGGTGTACTGGACAACTTCCGCGACCATCTCACAGGCCGAAGAAGCATATGCTTCCACATAAGAAAGAGTCGCCCCTTCAATGCTGTCCTTGCCCGCCCGATGATGGTCCAGGACAACGATCGACTTACATCTGGTCAGGAGATCGGGACACTCGGTCCTCTCCACGCTGTTGACATCAACGACGACAACACAGGCGTTGTCAATGACCATTTCCAGTGCCTGCTGGCTGTTGATGATAAAGTCTTTTTCGTATTCCGGATTTCCTTCAAACAGACGCAGGATCTGTTCAAGAGAGGTCGAACGTTCATTGATAATGATGTGTGCCCGTTTCCCCAGGGTCCTGGCGATCCTGTAGATACCGATGGCCGCACCGAAGCTGTCCGGGTCACCCATCTTGTGTCCCATAATGTATACGGCATCCCTGACACGGATGATCTCCTTGAGCGCCTGCGCTTTGACACGGGCCTTGACTCGTGTGGTCTTCTCCACCTGTCTTGTCTTACCGCCGTAATATACCACATTGTCGGGAGACTTGACGACCGCCTGGTCTCCGCCTCTGCCCAGGGCAAGGTCTACAGCATTGCGGGCAAATTCATAGTTCTGCGTGTAGGCGAGGCCGTCCAGTCCGAATCCAAGACTGAGCGTGACTGCCATCTCGTTACCGACACTGACCTTCTTGACATCCTCCAGAATGTCAAAATGCCCCTCCTGCAGGGTCTGCAGAGATTTTTTGCGCAGGATGATCAGATATTTGTCTTTTTCGATCTTGCTGCACAGGCCGTCGATCGCGCTGATATACTGGTTTACTTTCCGGTCGATCAGGGCTGTAAGCAGAGCTTTGCGCACCTCCTCGACCGTATCAATAACTTCGTCGTAGTTGTCGATATAGAACAGACCGACCGCAAGACTCTGGTCATCCACTTCCTGGACAGCCAGCCGCATCGCCGTATTATCAACAAGACACAGGGTGATAATATTTCCGCCTGTCCGATTCCCGAACAGATCTGTGCCGGTGATCAGATGCGATGTGGGGATCCTGCGCATCTGGGCGCTGTAGCTGCTCCCTACAAGTTCCACAGCAACCTTCACCTGCTTTTCATCTGTCGGAAAAACATCCCGGGTAAGGCCCGGAATCAGGGTTGAAACCGGTCTCTGGTAGCTCCTGTCCTTATGAACCACCTTTTCAAATGCCGGATTCAGCCAGATGAAACGGCCGCCCTCATCAAGAAGCGCGTAGGGCATATCCAGTTCCCTTATCAGGATATCCTCCAGACTGCGGAATTCCTCTGCAAAAGCCGTCATCTCTTTCATGTAGATTGCCCGGCTGTTGATAAAGGCTGCTGCCATGACACATGTATAGATCAGGCAGGTGGCAGAAACAGCCAGAAAAGATCTCCAGTCAAGGAAGAAGATCAAAAAATCCGTCACCCAGAGAATGATCCCCAGGATGATCGAGATCCGGAAATAACCGGAAATACGTCCTCTTCTTCTCTTGCCTGCAGATTCCCTTTCGGGTTCCGAATCGGGCGCGAAAGGATCCACCGCCTCTGTTTCGTTTACTTTCTGCATGAATGATTCTCCAATCTATTACGATTTACCGATTTTACAGCCTGACCGCAAAAGCAGCCTTCCTGCCGGCTGCCGGTTCCCGGCTGTCTTTGGAATCTTCCCGCTCACACCATGGTATTGAGCCATGCCGCCGCTTCCTGAAGCCCTTCTTCCGAAAAGGGAAAATCCCGGATGATCTTAGAGGCATCCTCCGTGGCTGCGTATCCCAGGGGGCCCTTCCAGGCGACTGCCCTCAGAACAGCTTCTCCCCGCTTGTCAACAGGTGTAAAGTGCACGTTCTGCAGCGGTTCGCGGGCGATCCTGTAGCGCAGGCCTTTGCAGCTTCCGTAGTATGCCTCACCATATTCATAGTGCACAAAAGGAAAAAGCTCCTCTCTGCTTATATGACGTTCTGCTTCTGCCATCTGTCTGCTGCCTCTTGCTTTTTTCGATTCTTCTTTGTTTTCAACCCGTCGGGTTCAGTTCCTGTCAGACTTTAAAGTTTTTTCAGCCTGCCAGCTCGGGCTGCTTTCCTGTGTACAGCTGATAGTAACGGCGGCCCAGCGCAATCAGTTCATCATGTGTACCCTGCTCGACGATCCTTCCCTGTTCCAGGACAATGATAAGATCGCTGTTGCGGATCGTGGACAGGCGGTGAGCGATCACAAAGGTCGTCCTGTCTTTCATCAGTCTGTCCATGCCTGCCTGTACGATTTTCTCCGTGCGAGTGTCGATTGAGCTCGTCGCCTCATCCAGGATGAGGGCAGGCGGATCGGCAATCGCGGCACGTGCGATCGCCAGGAGCTGACGCTGTCCCTGTGAAAGATTCGTGCCGTCTCCTGTAAGCATCGTATCATACCCCTGCGGCAGACGTCTGATAAATCCGTCCGCATTGGCAAGGATTGCCGCCTGTTCGACTTCCTCGTCTGTCGCATCCAGCTTTCCGTAACGGATATTTTCCTTAACCGTCCCGGAAAACAGATGTGTATCCTGCAGAACGATTCCCAGTGAGCGGCGGAGGTCTCCTTTTTTGATCTTATTGACATTGATATTGTCGTAGCGGATCTTGCCGTCCTGAATATCGTAAAAACGATTGATCAGGTTTGTGATCGTGGTCTTTCCGGCACCGGTTGAGCCGACCAGGGCGATCTTCATACCGGGTTTTGCATGGATCCAGATGTCATGCAGGACCATCTTGTCGTCCCGGTAGCCGAAATCAACACCGTTAAAGGTGATATCGCCTTCCAGAGCCTGATAAGTCGTCGTATCTTCGGCCTTGTGGTAATGTTTCCAGGCCCACTGGCCGGTGTGCCTGTCAGTCTCGATGATGGAACCGTCAGGGCCGCGCTCACAGTTGACCAGCATGACATAACCTTCATCGGTCTCGGGCTCGGCATCCATCAGATTGAAAATACGCTCCGCACCTGCCAGAGCCATGATGATGCTGTTGAACTGCATGCTCACCTGATTGATGGGCATGGAAAAACTCCTGTTCAGGGTCAGAAAGCTTGCCAGCGCACCGACCGTAAAGCCGGCGTAGGAATTGATGGCGAGAATGCCGCCTACGATCGCGCAGAGCACATAGTTGGTATTTCCCAGCTGTCCGTTGACAGGGCCGATGATATTGGCAAATCCATTGGCCTTTGCCGCACTCTGGTAGAGTTCCTCGTTAAGAACATCGAAATCCCTGATCGCCTGCTTCTCATGGCAGAACACCTTGACGACCTTTTCTCCCGTCATGGTCTCCTCAATAAAGCCGTTCAGCTTACCCAGATTCCTCTGCTGCGCTATAAAATTCCTGCCGGACAGAGAAGTGACTTTGCCCGAAGCCAGCAGCATGATGCCCACCATGACAAGAGAAACTGCGGTCAGCGGAAGGCTGAGCAGGACCATCATGGACAGGATCGATACAACCGTGATCAGACTGTTGAAGAGCTGCGGGATACTCTGGCTGACCATCTGCCGCAGGGTATCAATATCATTCGTGTAAACACTCATGATATCGCCGTGCGCGTGTGTGTCAAAATATTTGATCGGCAGGCTCTCCATATGCTCAAAGAGCTCGATACGGAGACGCTTCATCGTTCCCTGGGTGACGAAAGCCATCGTGCGCGCCTGTGTATACGAAGCGGTGATGCCGATCGCGTAAAAAACCGCGACACGCGCCATAGCATGCAGCAGCGGGGAGAAATCCGGGTTCGCCTGCCCCGCCTTCACCTGTTCCACCATGGGGGTGATATAGCTGTCGATCAGAGTCCTTGTAAACATCGTTCCCTGAATGTTGGCAAGAACAGAGACGACAATACAGACCGTTACCAGAACCAGATGCGGGCCGTAAAACCGGACAATATATGACATGATCCTCCGGAGGATCTTCCAGGGATTCTCAACCTTTGGCCGCGGCCGTCCCCGCATGCCCCTGGGGCCGCCCCCTACCTCTTTCACTTTTTCTGCCATTGTATTCCTCTTCCTGCACACCTGCAGGATCCTGAAACCTGTCCGCAGTTCTCTTCCTGCACTCCTGCAGGATCCTGAAACCTGTCTGCAGTTCTCTTCCTGCATACCTCCACTGTACACGTTCCTTCGAAGGGCGTGCACATGTAAGTCCATACCTTATGCCGGTCTGTCAAAGTCCGCATCCGCACCGATTCCTGTCTGGGATTCATAGACCTCTCTGTAAATCTGATTGTCCGCCAAAAGCTCCTCATGTGTACCAAAACCGCTGACCCTGCCATTGTCCATGACAATGATCCGGTCGCAATCCTGTACACTGGAAATACGCTGGGCGATGATCAGACGGGTCGTATCCGGGATCTCCTCCTGAAAAGCTCTGCGGATCCTGGCGTCCGTTGCCGTATCGACCGCACTGGTGCTGTCATCCAGGATCAGAATCTTCGGTTTTCTCAAAAGTGCCCTGGCGATACACAGCCTCTGCTTCTGGCCGCCGGAGACGTTGGTTCCGCCCTGTTCGATATAGGTATTGTAGCCTTCGGGCATCTTTTCTATAAATTCATCCGCGCAGGCCAGCCGGCAGGCACGCCTGCACTCCTCCTCCGTCGCGTTTTCATCTCCCCAGCGCAGGTTTTCATAGATCGTGCCGGAAAACAGGACATTTTTCTGAAGCACAACAGCCACCTGCCTGCGCAGTGCGTCCATATCATAGTCACGGACATCGTGGCCGCCTACCAGAATACGTCCCTGCGTAACGTCATACAGTCTGCTCACCAGGTTTACCAGGCTCGATTTCGCGCTGCCGGTGCCTCCGATGATCCCGATGCTCTCTCCGGAACGGATATCCAGACTGATGTCCTTCAAAACAGGCTCCGCGCTGCCGGGTCTGTAGGAAAAGTCTACATCCTCAAAACGGATACTGCCATCGGGCACCTCCATGATCGGATTCTCAGGATTGGTCAGAGAGCTTTTTTCATTTATGACCTCGGAAATACGTCTGGCACTCGCCTCCGACATTGTGATCATGATAAATACCATGGAAAGCATCATCAGGCTCATCAGGATGTTCATGCAATAGGTCAGAAGGCTCATCAGACTTCCGGTTGAAAGCGTATTCGATACGATCATGTTGGCGCCGAACCAGCTGATCATCAGGATCGTGCAGTATACGACGCCCATCATGACAGGCGTGATACTGACGACCCGCATCTCCGCGCGGATAAACATTGCGTAAATATTCTCCGCCGCTCTGCGGAACTTATTGTTCTCGTAATCCTCACGCACATAGGCCTTGACCACGCGGATCGCGGAGACGTTCTCCTGCACACTCTCATTCAGAGCGTCATAACGTTCAAAGACCTGTTTGAAATATTTGGTCGTCGACCGCATCATAAAAAACATGAAGACCGCCAGCGCGGCTACAGCTATGAAATAGATGCTGGCCAGGCGCGGACTGATCAGGAAAGACATGATCATGGCCACGATCATCGTGGAAGGAGCCCGCATCGCCATCCGCAGGATCATCATATAGGCATTCTGGATGTTCGTCACATCCGTAGTAAGCCGTGTGACCAGGCTGGATGTGGAAAAATGATCGATATTGGAAAAAGAAAAAGACTGGATATTGTCATGCATGGCCTTGCGCAGATTTCTGGCCAGTCCTGCCCCCGCACGCGCAGCAAAAAAACCGCCCAGTACACCTGCCAGAAGGCCCAGAAGTGCCACCGCGATCATCATAGCGCCCGTGCGCATAATGTAGTTTACATTACCTGCCATAACGCCCAGGTCTACGATCCGTCCCATCAGAACGGGTATGATCATTTCACAGATGACCTCGCCGATCATGCAGATGGGTGTCAGGATCGAAACCAGCCGAAATTCCTTTATCTGTGCTGCAATCGTTCTTACCATTTAAAACACCATTTCAGTCTGTCACAAAAAACATATCTAATAATGATAAATAATATTGCGATCCCTTGTCAATGCTTTTAGGGAACCGGATTCTCTGTGTCCACCGATTCATTCTGAGGAGTTATCTCCACCTGCACAGCATCTTCAGCCTGCGGGGTTTCCTCCGCCTGCGCAGCCCCTTCACCCTGCGGGGTTTCCTCTGTCTGCGCTGCATCTTCACCCTGCGGGGTTTCCTCTGTCTGCGCAGCCCCTCCACCCTGCGGGGTTTCCTCTGTCTGCGCTGCATCTTCACCCTGCGAGGTTTCCTCCGTGCCGGGAGCGTCCATATACAGTGTGTCGATCCCCATACTCTCGACACCGGCAAAGACTTCGATTGGATTGCCGCGGACATCGAGATATTCCAGGGCGTCATGTCCCCGGATGGGTGTCAGATCCCGGATCGAATTGTTCTGCAGTTCCAGCGCATTCAAAAGAGGCAGGCCGGAAAGCGGTCTGATGTCTTCAATCAGGTTGTCGGACAGATACAGGCTTTCCATTGCCCCCAGATTCTGAAGGGGAGTAAGGTCTTTCACCCGGTTGCTGCCGAGCATCAGGAGCGAGAGCTCCGGCATGTTGGAGAGCACACTGATGTCCCCGACCTCATTGTCCCATAGATTGAGCTGGTGCATTTTGATCAGTCCCCCGAGGGGTGTCAGATCAGAAATCCCGTCGCTGTAAAGGGTGAGAACTTCCAGATTGGTGAGTTCTGCCAGAGGCTTGATGTCCTGCAGATGATTTCCGCCCAGATGCAGGATCCCCAGATTCTTCAGACCGGCAAGCGGCGAAATATCCGTGATCTTGTTATCCTCCAGATAAAGCTGCGTGAGCGTTGTCAGTGTGGTGAGGGGCGTCAGATTTTCAATCTGGCAGCCATTCAGATACAGGCGCTGCAAAGCAGACATATTGCGCAGCGGCATGAGGTCAGTAATCTGATTATCATCCAGGCAAAGTCCCTCCAGCTGTGTCAGACCTGCGATCGGAGACAGATCGCTGATCCCGTTCCCGGTCAGATCCACACTGGTCAGATTCGGAAACTGTTCCAGAATGGTCAAATCGCTCATTCCGGCATTGGAAAAATCGATATAGGTAATCGAATCGATATCCTTCCGGGTCAATTCACCGTCCGTTACACCCGCTGCAGTGCGTACAGCCTGCTCGACAGCCGCATTCTCCCATTTCGGAAGCGCCGGTTCCTTTGACCGGGCTTTTTTCTCTACTTTTTTAGCAGGTGCATCCTGCGTTTCTTTCTTCTCTTCTTCTTTTTTCTCTTCCCTGCTGCTGAAAAAGGGCAGTCCGCCGAGGGAAGGATCCGGAAGCCGCATTGCGATCAGGGGGATCAGAACGCATAGCAGGACAACCGGAACAGCGGCCATGACCAGCACGGAAAAAATGCCGGAGCCTTTCTTCCCGCTCTCTTCTTCACTGTCCTCTTCTTGTATTCTGTCCCGTTTCTTCCTGTTCTGCCTGTCTTTTGTCCGGCTGCTTTCCCCTCTTTCCTTCCTGCTCTTCCGGCTCTTTTTGTTTTTGCCGGCCGCCTTCTCCGGGGTGCGCTTTTTCTTCTTTTTGACAGGAATCTCCCGCTCTTCTATCACCTGCTCAGGGTCTTCATAGTAGACGGCTTCCTCTTCCCGGGGATAATCAGGATCGTCGTCGTATACACCATCTTCGGGATAATCGCCGTATACTTCCTCTTCTTCCGGGTCTGCATATTCATCTTCCGAAGGAATATCCGCCCGCATTCCTTTCCTATAAGGCTCCGAATATACGCTCTTTCTTGCTCCCAGCTTCGGAACACTGTTGTCCCTGCCGCAGTAAGGACAGACGCTGCTTCCGTCTGTCAGTTTTGTCCCGCAATATACACAGTACTGAACATGATCTGCCATGCCTGCTCCTCCTCCAGTACAGAACAACTGCCCTGTTTTTCGGGAATTACCCTCTGTCTGCACATTTGAAATGCAATGAATCCGGGAATTTCCCACTGTCTTTACATTATAAATGCAATGAAATCATATGGCAAACCATAAAATAGCGTCTCGCTTGCGAGACGCTCGCGCCGAGCGCGGTCGTGTCAGCGACATATTTCAAAAAAGAGAAGCACCCGGCAGCGGGATAAACTGCCGGGTGCTTCTCAAGGGATGTTACAAGATGCTTAGGGGGGTAATATATTAGAAAAGCACGATGTGCTTGACTAACCGTATATATATTCGGAACTGCTCTTTGCGAGCAGGATGTTTTCCTTTTCGATGATATGATAATACCATTTTAAAAAATGATATTATAGATAATTATTTGACAAAGATTACGTCTTTTTTGACTTTTTGGTACTAGTCTGCCGCTTGATTTCAGCCGGCCTGTTCTCTGACCGTCCGGCACATCACCGCAGTGCCCTGCTGTCCCGGTATCTTCAAACCACATTCACTCAGATTTGCTTTTTTCTCCAGACTCGGATAAGATATTTTCGAAAGTTGAAAGAGGATTACAGAAGGGTGTTTCTACCCGTTTTTTCGAACGCTGAAAGGGGATTACAGAAGGGGGTTCCCCCGGTTTTCTCTCGCAAAGCCGCAGCAAAAAGAACGCCACATAA
Source organism: uncultured Lachnospiraceae bacterium (assembly GCA_900321785.1). Lineage (GTDB taxonomy): Bacteria > Bacillota > Clostridia > Lachnospirales > Lachnospiraceae > CAG-791. The sequence goes on from ONXK01000026.1 coordinate 12,872, forward strand.
GATGCAAGGAGGTTGATCCATGCCCGAAAACAACATTTACATTCCCAAATATGATCTGATCAACCAGAACATCACCATTGACTTCCGGTCTAACGAATCCTATATACCTGCGCACTGGCACTCCGCCCTGGAGATCACCTATCTGATCGACGGGCAGGCGAGCATCACCGTGGAGGGAACGCCCCATACCATGGTGGCAGGTGAGTTTATTGCGGTAGATGCGGGAAAGATCCATGAATACCGCTGCCCGGGAGACTACCGGCAGGTCGTGATCCATATCAATTCCGAGTATATCTCCACCTTCATGGATAATCAGCGCAACTTTCAGATCATCTGTGACCGCACCGAACTGACAGAGGACCGGGTCAGCACCTATCTCTCCATCTGCGACGCCCTCAATGAACTGGTACAGAAATGCTCAGACCGCCCCTACGGATACAGAATCCAGTGCGAGTCCCTGGTTCTGCACGTTCTGTACGAGCTGATCTCCCATTTTTCCATCCAGCTCTACAGAAGCGATCTCCCCGAGCCCTCCAAAGACCAGCGCCGTATCCGGGAGATCGTCTCATACATCGACGAAAACTATGACAAGCCGATTTCTCTGGAAGAGATCTCCGATCACTTCGGTCTCAGCAGCGAATACTTCAGCAGACTCTTTACTCACAAGATCGGTATCCCCTTTAAAAAGCATTTAAACCAGGTCCGGCTCTCTCATATCTACCATGACCTGTGTTCCTCCGACGCTCCCATCATGGAGATCGTAGACCGGCACGGGTTTACCAATTACAAGCTCTTCAACCGGATGTTCAAAGAGATCTACGGCGCGACGCCCCGCGAGGTACGCAGGCGTATTGCCAGAATGTCATGATCTCTGTGTCAATCCGAACGGACGGGATTCCAGCAGCGCACAAGATGCTCCCTTTCCTTCTCTGATGCGTCCGTACCGTTTTCGGCAGCCAGCGCGTCCGTCAGTTCAGGGCGCTTTTTGCACTGGTCTGTGGCATAGGGGCATCTGTGATAGAAATCACATCCATCGGGAGCAGGTTCTCTTCGGGTCTCTTGATAGGCATAGCGGCTGAGCTCGTCGCCGGCATCAATCTCCGGAATGGCAGACAGAAGTGTCCTGGTATAGGGATGCAGCGGCGCGTTGTACAGGCTCTCCGCATCCCCCTGCTCTACAATACTGCCTCTGTACATTACAGCTATGCGGTTGCACAGATAGTAGACAACATTCAGGTTGTGGGAGATAAAAAGCATGGCAAAATCTTTGCGGTCATGGATCTCCTGAAAAAGATTCAGGATCTGGGCGCCGACAGAGACGTCCAGGGCGCTCGTCGCCTCATCGGCGATCACCAGGTCTGGGTCGATCATGAGCGCGGCGCCGATACAGACACGCTGGCGCTGACCGCCGGAAAGTTCGCGCGGGAGACGGTCCGCATAGGACGCGTCCAGGCCGACCAGTTCCAGCATTTCAACCGCCTTCTCACGGCGGGACTGGGGAGTGCCGATTCCGTGGGCCAAAAGCGGCTCTTCAAGGGTCTGGGCAATCGTACGCCGGGGGTTGAGGGCGCTTAGGGGATCCTGAAAGACCGCCTGCACGGCGCTCGTAAATTCCTGCCGGTTTTTGCGCGTGTACTCCATACCTCCGACACGGATCTGCCCCTCAAAGGGGATCATGCCCAGAACAGCCTTGCCCAGTGTGGATTTGCCGCATCCGCTCTCTCCGACCAGACCGAACATCTCGTCCCGGTGGATCGTGAGACTCACATCATTCAGCACACGTGTCATTTTGGACCTGGAAAAAAAACCTGCGCCGCTGTCCCGATAGCGGTTGCTCACATGTGATATTTCCAGAATCTCTTCGTTCTTATTCTTCATTGATCTGTTCAACCTCGGATTGTCAGGAATTTATTCTTTATCGCGCAGGACCCGCAAGCGGGTCTTGAATCATCCGATATGGCACCAGAGAATGTGGTCATCGGAGACAGTCTTGCGGCCGGGATACTCGGTAAAGCACCGCTTGTCAGCCTTATCACAGCGAGAAGCGAAGGGGCAGGGCGGCTTTTCCTCTGTCACGGGCGGAACCCGGCCGGGTATGCTGGCAAGAGGCATTCCCTTCATTCTTCGGGTAGGTATCGAGGCAATGAGTCCCTGCGTATAAGGATGCACGGGATTGCGGAGAATGTCCTCCGTCCTGCCCTGTTCCACGATCTTGCCGGCATACATGACCAGCACACGGCTGCAGATCTTGTTGATGACACCCAGGTCATGGGAGATCAGAAGGATCGCTGTGCCTGTCTGCTGATTGATCCGGTGCAGAAGCTCCAGCACATGGGCCTGCGTAGTGACATCGAGAGCTGTCGTCGGTTCGTCCGCGATCAGGAGCTTGGGCTGTGCGATGATGCCCATGGCGATCATGACACGCTGCCTCATACCGCCCGAGAGCTCATGGGGATACATACGCATGGTCTTTGCCGGATCCGGAAGACCTGCCATGGTCAGTGCCTCCAGTGTCCGCTGTTCGATCTCCGCATGGGAATGCTTTCCGTGAAGCAGCAGGACTTCCCCGACCTGGGCACCGATTCTGTAGAGCGGGTTGAGGCTGGTCATGGGTTCCTGAAAGATCATGGACATATCATTTCCGTTGATCTGACGGCGCTCCGCAGCCGAGATCGTGCGAAGGTCCCTGCCGTCAAACATCATGCTGCCTTCCGTCACCTTGATATGATTTTTGAGAAGATCCTGCAGTGCCAGTGCCGTCATGCTCTTGCCGCAGCCGGACTCTCCGACGATCCCTACGATCTCACCTTTTCCGACGGCAAAGCTGATGCGGTTGACCACCTTGTACTCTTCGCCGTTTTCATAGATTGACACCGTCATGTGCTTCACTTCCAGAATGTTCTCACCCATCTGTTGATCCTCTGCTGATTATCTGACGTACTCCTTCATGTCCCGGAACCTTGCCCGGCATCCAAAAAGGATCGTCTTTCATACATGTGGCCATGGTCTCGCGTTCACAAACATGTATGTTTGCCGTTACTGCTGCGCCCGGTTACTGCGGCTGCCGTCAGTTCAGGTATTTCTTTCGTATGCCTTCGCCGATGCAGTTGAGGCCGACGATCGTGAAGACGATCATCATACCGGGTGCGATTGCTGCCCAGGGAGTCGAAAAGATAATATCCTGCGCCTCCTTGAGCATACGTCCCCAGCTGGGGATCGGGGGCTGGATGCCCAGGCCCAGGTAGCTCATGCTCGACTCCGCCAGAATGGCGTTTGAAAGGCCGATGACGACCGAGGAAAGCAGCAGGGGATAGATATTGGGCAGGATATGGACAAAGAGGATCCTGAAGTCCGAGTCGCCGAATACCTTATTGCTCATGACAAACTCAGCGTTTTTGTACTGCAGGGTTCCCGTTCGCACGATTCGCGTGAAACTCGGAATAAACATGATCACCAGAGCAGGTATGATCGTCAGTTTCCCGTAATTGAGGATACTGACCATGACGAGGGCGATCAGGATACTGGGAAAAGAATTGATGGCGTCGATGACACGCATCACCACTTCATCCAGCATTCCGCCGACATAACCGCATACAAGTCCCAGAACTATGCTGATCGCAGTTGCCATCAGGACGGTCGAACCGGACACCAGGAGAGTAAAGCGCGCGCCCGTCATGGCACGACTGAAAACATCACGTCCGAAATTATCCGTTCCGAAAAAATGCTCGGCCGACGGTGCCTGTGACCTCACTGCCGTATTCATTTCATATACGTCGTAGGGTGTATAAAAAATACTCAGAAGCGCAAGAAAAAGAATGATTCCCACGATCACAAAGCCGATCCTGAGCTCCGCATCACCGGTCACCCAGGCACTGTCTGCGGAAGCCTTTCTTTTTCCGCTCTGCTTCTCCGCACCGACTTTGTCCGCGGCATTGGGCTGACGCCCCCACTTCATTCCTGCTGCATTGGTATTAACTGCTTTAGCCATAGTGAACTCTCCTTGGCATATCTGGCGTCATGGGCGGGTGCCCGCAAACATTTATGGCGAACACTGCGCGCCGGTCCGCGCGCAGCGAACCTGCATGTTGATAGACCCTTACCTCGAAATACGGATGCGCGGATCCAGGACCTGGATCATGATATCCACGATAAAGTTGACGATCAGGATCAGGATCGCGATGTACATGACCAGCGTCTGAACAGTCGGATAATCCCTGGCTGAGACAGAAGCAATCAGGAGACGGCCGATCCCCGGAATTCCGAAAACCTGCTCGATCACGATCGATCCGGAGAAGATCCCGCTGACGATCATACCGATCAGGGGAACCACCGAAATAATGGCGTTTTTGAGCACATGCACATACAGGATACGATTCCTGGTGCTGCCCTTGCTGCGGGCTGTCCTTACATAGTCGGACCGCACTTCTTCAATGACAGCAGTTCTGATATATTTTGAGAGCACGCAGATCTGGGGAATCGCGATGGCGATGGCAGGCCATATCATAAACTGAAAGAATTTGACAGGGTTTCTGGAGAATGTGACAAATCTCCCCGGCGTAAACCAGTGCAGCAACAATCCGAAAATCCAGATCAGCAGGATACTGAGAAAGAATCCCGGGAAAGAAATCCCCAGGATATTGAGGAAATTCAGGATCTGTTCCGACAGGACATGTTTGCGCCCCGCCGTAAAGATCCCCAGGAAAATCCCGAGCAAAATGACCAGCGTCAGAGCCATAGCTCCCAGTATGAGTGTCACAGAGAGCTTTCCTTTCAGGAGCTTTGCCACCGGTTTGCGGTACTGGATCGATGTTCCGAAATCCCCGTGAAGGGATCCGCTGACCCATTCGACATACTGCTCCTGCAGAGGCCGGTCAAGCCCCAGTTCCTGACGCAGTTTTTCCAGCTGTTCCTGGGACGCGCTCGTCCCCAGCATCATTTGAGCAGGATCTCCCGGCACAATGTGAAACAGCCAGAATGTCACGATCGATATGACAAAAAGTGTTACCAGCATAATACCGAGTTTTTTAGCGAAATACCGCATGGTTTTCTCCTATTAAAATGTCGGGCGGTATTACTTATCATCCGCACACCGCCCGACATCTGACTTCACAGAACGTCAGCACACATACAGGCAATGATCCCGCTGTGCCTGACCAAATCCACAGCAGTTCGAAAACTGTTACCTTTTATTACAGCATTACACACGATCACTGTACAGAATACATAGCAGAATAATCATCAACATACAGAGGATATGCCTCGAATCCGCCGAAGGCGGGGCTGTTGATGACGACAGAGTCGATGTCCTGGATATAGACACTTGCGCATTCGTCGCTGATGATCTTCTGTGCTTCCTTGAAGAGCCTGACCTGCTCGGCATCATCTGTTTCCTCAAGAGCCTTGGCATAGGTCTCGTCAAAGGCTTTGGAGTTGAATTTCACAAAGTTGTCAGAAGCTGTGGAGACATATCTGCTCAGGAAGGAAGTCGGATACGCGATCGGTCCGTCAACAGAGACGATGGTCGCCTCGAATTCGCTCTCTTTGTAGACGCGGTTCAGCCAGGTGTTCCAGTCTACCGACTCGATCTCCACATTGATGCCGGCCTTTGCAAGCTGATTGGCGATGACCTGTGCGGTGTCCACATGTACCTGATAGTTGGAAGGAACGCGGATCTTGAAGCTCAGGTTCTCCTGTCCCGCTTCCTTGAGCAGCTCTTTTGCCTTTTCAACATTTACGTCATAAACAGACGTCAGCTCGTCGTTGAAATATTTCTGCAGGCCGGGGATAACCGGTGTGCCGGACTTTGTTCCCAGGCCATAACTGACCTTCTCAATGATCTCATCCGCATCTACTGCGTAGGCTACTGCCTGACGGACACGCACATCCTTGAAAGGCTCAAATTCATTATTGAGAGCCAGAAGCTGGACCGCGTTGGAGTGGCGTACGTTCTGGACGTATTCACTTCCTTCAAGTTCCTTCCAGCCGCCTGCATTGGAGTTGAAGCCGTCGATTGCTCCTGCAAGATAGTTGGTTGCCAGAGAAGCTGTGTTCTCATAATACTTGAGCGTGACAGCATCAAGATGCGCGGGCTCGCCCCAGTAATCGGCAAACTTCTCGAGGCGTGTGTAATCCTGCTCCACAAACTCTACCAGCTGGAAAGGGCCTGTGCCAATGGGATTGGAAGCCAGATCCTCCGCATCCGCGGGAACAATGGGGCTTGTGACGATGGCAGGGAAGCCGCTGTCAGGAGCCTTCAGGTTGACAATAAGTGTGGTATCATCCGCAGGTGCATCCGCGGAATCCTCTGCTGTTACATAATATTTCTCAACCTCTTCGCCGTCCTCATTCGTTGTTTTCTCAGAAGAAACCGTATAGACCTTGCCGGCTGCCGCATACTGTGCGATCTCTTTGTAGCCGCTGATTCCGGATGTGACGGCCTTCTCGACGGAATATACCACGTCATTCATGGTGAGATCATTTCCGTTGTGGAATTTTACACCCTGGCGGAGCGAGAATGTGTAGGTCTTTCCATCATCCGAAACCTCGCATTTCTCTGCCAGTCCGGGCGCAAAGCTGCCGTCCGGCTGAGTCTTCATCAGACCTTCATAAATATTAAAGAAAATGCTTCTCGCGTCTGCTGTCTGCACGGTAAAAGGATCGAAGCCGGGAGCTTCTGTGGAGACGCCCTTGATAAACTCGCCTCCTTCCACCATCTCACCTGCACTTGCATCTGCAGTCTGCGCCGGAGCAGTGCTGGCTGCATCCGCGTCTGCAGGGGCGCTGCCGCTGTTTCCGGAAGACTTACCGCCGCAGCCAACGATCAGTGAGGCGGTCATCACCGTCCCCAGAATCAATGCCAGAAATCTCTTTTTCATTTTTTTCTCCCTTTCTGTCCGGTCATTAAAGCCGGATCAAGCAGGCATGCCGCGCGGCCGGCAGAAAAAGAAACGGTCCGTTCCTTAGTCTTTAATGCAGACAGCAGCATGCCTTCTCCCGCACACAAAGACGCCGCGTACAGGAAAAACAAATAAGTAATATGTAGCAGGGCGAACGCCCTCATCAGAATATTAAATGAACTTTTGCATAAAGGCCGCAAAAATCCTGCCTGCACAATACAGCCGTTTTCGCATCCGTACGTACCGCGCCGATCCTCCCATTACACGCTCCTTCAAAGTCGCATATGGGCACTGTCTTTTATGCCCGGATTCGTCCGATGCCCGCCGCCGGTCCCCGCGTATGATCCATACGCGGTCTCCTGCTGCCCTGTGTCAGAAATCGGTCATGCAGTCAGCATGCTCCTCTTCCGATCCAATGTACCTTTGGAACAGTACATCCTGCAGTGCAGTACGGCAGACGCCTTCTTCTGCAGAAATAATAATGATGCATTTTCCGTCGAATAATGCTCATTTGGAAAGTACCACATTCATCTAATTTTCGCAATAGGTCAGGCATGAAAGTCCACAATAGCTTCTCAAAAAGTACATTTGAGAACATGTTTTTGAAACGCCATTCGCAAATGTCTTTTTCCCGGCAGCCGCAATATGTGAGATCCCGGCTGCGTTTTCTTCTGACCCGGCATAAAAACGGCAAAAAAATGAGCAAAAAACGGCCGAAAAAATGGCCGAAAACGATGTGTTTTGCTCTTGCCTGAACATACCTTTTCGAACTATAATGATTAATGTTTTTTATTTTTTGGAAGGTGATGAAGTTCTGAGAAAAAGGAGGCATCATGCAGATCGGTTTTGATAATGACAAGTATTTACAGACACAGTCCAGTCACATAAAAGAGCGCATCGCCCAGTTCGGCGGAAAGCTCTATCTGGAATTCGGCGGCAAGCTTTTCGATGATTACCATGCCTCCAGAGTGCTGCCGGGTTTTGCGCCGGACTCCAAGATCACAATGCTGAAAGCACTGCGGGATCAGGTGGAGATCGTGGTCGTCATTAACGCGGCAGACATTGAAAAAAACAAGGTCCGCGGCGACCTGGGAATCACCTATGACATGGATCTTCTCCGCCTTGTAGACGCCTTTACATCCAACGGCCTTCTGGTCGGAAGCGTTGTGCTGACACGTTTTGCAGGACAGCCCTCCGCCATCGCCTATGAAAAGAAGCTCAAGGCGCTCGGTCTGCGTGTCTACCGCCACTACCCGATCCACGGCTACCCCTCCAATATTCCGCTGATCGTCAGCGATGAGGGCTTTGGCCGCAACGATTATATCGAGACGAGCCGGCCCCTGGTCGTCATCACGGCGCCCGGCCCCGGCAGCGGCAAGATGGCCACCTGCCTCTCCCAGCTCTACCACGAAAACAAACGCGGCGTCAAAGCAGGCTACGCCAAGTTCGAGACCTTCCCGGTCTGGAATCTGCCTCTCAACCACCCCGTAAACCTTGCCTATGAGGCGGCAACGGCCGATCTGGACGACATCAACATGATCGATCCGTTCCACTACGAGGCATATGAAAAGACTGCAGTCAACTACAACCGCGATGTAGAGGTTTTCCCCGTCCTCAACGCGATCTTTGAGAAGATCCAGGGAGAGTCTCCCTACAAGTCCCCGACCGACATGGGCGTCAACATGGTCGGCTTCTGCATCAAGGACGACGAGGTCTGCCGCAGGGCAGCAAATCAGGAGATCATCCGCCGCTACTGCCAGGCACTGTGTGAGCACCGCAAGGGCAACGCCTCCAAGGAACCCGCCTACAAGATCGAGCTTCTGATGAAGAAGGCAAAGATCTCCGTCAGCGACCGCCCCGTCATCATGGCCGCCAACGTGCGTCAGGAGGAGACAGGAGGACCCGCTGCCGCCATGCAGATGCCCGACGGAACCATCCTGACCGGGCGCACGACATCCCTTCTGGGTGCCTCCAGCGCTCTTCTGCTCAACGCTCTCAAGTATCTGGGCAATATTCCGGAGCAGGTCAAACTCCTCTCCCCTGTGATGATCGAAGCCAGCCAGAATCTCATGGTCGACCATCTGGGCGAGCGCAGTCCCCTCCTGCACCTCAACGAGATCCTCATCATTCTGGCCATCGCCGCCGTGGAAGATGAGAATGCAAAGAAGGCCCTCGATGCCCTCCCGCTGCTTGCCGGTCTCGACGCGCATTCCTCTGTCATCCTTTCACAGATCGATGAAGGCGTCTTCAAAAAGCTCGGTGTCAACCAGACCTGCGAAGCCCGCTATGAGAGCAAAAAGCTCTATCACAAATAAAGAACCGATCATTTCACAGTCAAGCATCGTGAATTGATTATTCAAAATCGACTGTTCAGGTTTGACAATAATCAATCGTCCGGAATCTGCGGATAAGAATCGATCGTTCAGAATCTTCACATCAGAAAAGGAGCTGCCTCTTGAGGCCGCTCCTTTTTTATGCGCAGATCTCCACGCTGTTATTCTGTTTTCATTTCACGCTGCCGGAGGAAAGGACAGCCGGATCCGACCTTCCTGTCCGTCAGTTACCGGTAAGCGCTTCTATCGTAGTCTTCTCCAGGATTTTTCCGATCCGGAGGAAATCCTCAGTGGAATCCGTCTCCATATTGTCTTCCACCCAGTCGGTCCAGAACCCTACGATCCCTGCAGTAATGAATCGAGTCAGAATCTCCTTATCATGCCTGCTGATGCCGGTTTTCTCCGTAACATTATCAATGTACCTCTCGATCGAAAATCTGCCAATCTGACGAATGTAGTCCATCAAAATCTGCTTGGCGTCCGAATTATAAATGTGAAGCACTGCAGTTTTGTGCTCACTGGAATATCGGATCAAAGGCAGAATACAGTCTGACGGAGACTGCACATCCTTGTACACGATCATCATCTGCATGACCATCTTGCGGCAGATCTCGTTAAGCAGGGCCGGAATACTCTGGTAATGATAATAGAAGGTATTACGATGCACACCTGCTTCCCTTACAATATCATTCACCGTGATCTTCGAAAACGGTTTCTCTTCAATCAGCTTGAAAAAAGCACTTTCAAGACGCGCATTTGCATCTCCTGCAGTCATGACTGTTACCTCCTGATGTTGCTAACGGAGAAAACACTGTCAGAAGATGTTTTCACCTTTGCCCTCTACCCTGCCAACAATACATTTATGAAACTTATGTATATTATATGATTATAAAAAACATTCAAAGGTTTTAAAATGGACAATCTGCCGTCAATTGTACTATTTAGGGAACAATGGTATTGTTCCCCCCTCTTTTGTTAAATAATATACATAATCGTGTATTTTTAAGCATTCTTGCTTCTTTTTATCCGCTCTTTCTCTATTCTTGTCTATTCTTTGCCCAGCCGTCCATTCACACAGCTGCTTATTCACGGCTCTCAAACCCGAAGTGTTTGGCTTCTTTCAGACGATAATAGATGAATTTCGTTCTTGCACATTCTCTCCCGGTATCATCTGTGATTATGCCGTCAACCCAGGTCAGTGTCTTTCCGGTCTTGGTGACTTTGGCAGTACAGACAATCTCTTTTCCGCGGACTGCCCGCATATAATCCATATCACCCTGCACCGTGGGGCCTCCATATCCGGAGGCAGCTGCCGCAATTCCGCAGATCGTGTCCGCCAATGTGAAAAATACTCCGCCGTGTACTGTGTTGAGCGGATTCATATGACGCTTATGCAGAGCGATCCGTCCCTTGCAGTACCCCTCCGAAACTTCCATAACTTCCAGCCCGATGTCCTTGGAGAAGCCGATTTCTTCTCCAATAAATTTAGCAGCCTTGATCTGCTCTTCAAGTGAAAATCTGCTATCCCTCTCTTTATTGGTGTTTTCTTTCATCCTGTATTCGTTTGCCCTTTCTTATGCTGCCATTCTTACTGGTCTTCTTGTAATTGTAACAGTCTATTACAAATCAGTCAAAAACATGTTTTCTCTCCACGCCCCTCGAGGGGGCGTGAAAGTAACGGCGTAATGGCTGTTCAGGGTGTGACCGGAAACCTGTTAGAAACCCTTAGAAACCGTGATTTCCCTGTTCTCTCATGCAAACCACTGTTAATTTCCCGGAATTCTGCTAAAATAGTTTACAGGTTCATCGGTCACAAAACGTGAAGAACAGTGCCGATGCATTATTTTTCTTCACTGTATTTGCACTGAAAATTCAAGACTCGCTCGCGAGTCTTGCGCGATGAAGAATAATAAGCACAGTACATGGTCCGTGACGGGCTGTATGCAAGGAGGGTGATCAATGTTTTTTTACATGCCAGCAAAAGTCTATTGTGAAAACAACTGTGTCCGTGCCCATGCAAAGGAGCTTTCTTCCCTGGGAAAAAAGGCTCTGATCGTGACGGGAAAAAGCAGTGCCTTTAAGAACGGTTCCATTGCCGATGTGGAGGCGGCGCTCAGCGATCATGGTGTGGAGTGGTCCATTTTCAACGAAGTGGAAGAAAACCCTTCTGTTGAGACCGTTATGAAAGGGCGCGAGAGGGGTCTTGCGGATGGCGCCGATTTTGTCATCGGCATCGGAGGCGGTTCCCCCATGGATGCGGCCAAGGCAATCGCCCTTATGATGCGTCAGAAGGACCAGGGTCCGGAATATCTGTATGATTCCTCCGCTGTCACCGATGCCCTTCCGGTCGTCTGCATTCCGACAACCTGCGGTACAGGTTCGGAAGTCACGGCTGTCTCTGTCCTGTCCCGTCCCAGCCAGCGGTCAAAGGGCTCGATTCCCCATAAAATATTCCCGGTGCTCTCACTGCTTGACGGCAGATACCTGCTCTCCGCTCCCCGAAGAGTCATTGCGGATACCTCCATCGATGCCCTCTCCCATATGTATGAGAGTTACCTCAACAGCAAAGCAACCGACTGCAGCCGCATGTGTGTAGACGCCGGCCTGAAAGTCTGGGCCCGCAGCCGCAAAGCCATCCTTTCCGGCGCCCCTCTGACTCTCGAAAACTGCAATAACATGCTGCTCGCCTCCATGTTTGCCGGTCTCTCCATCGCTCACACGGGGACCTCTCTCCCCCATGCCATGAGTTATCCCGTCACAGTCGAAACCGGCATGCCCCACGGCAGGGCATGCGGCTTTTTCCTGACCGGCTATCTGCGTGAAGCAGACCCGAAAGACACTGCTTATCTGCTGAACACCGCCGGCTTCACAGACCTGGATTCCCTCGAGACTTATTTCCGGGAAACCTGCGGCCGCGACGAAGTTCCTGTCTCCGTGCTCAGGAAGTCCGTGGAAGCGCCTCTTTCGAGCCCCGCCAAGCTGGCCATGGCGCCCTTTGCGGTCACCGAGGCAACACTCTGCCGCATTGCCGGTCTGATCTGATCCATGATCTGATCTATCGAGTTTCAAGACGCGCCTGCGCGTTTTGCGCGATGAAGCGAGTTTCACTTTTTTGCGCGCGTATCCCGCGACTGAAGTCACGGGTATTGCGCGATGAAGAATAAAAAAAGACGTGTGAAAAAGCGTAATCTCTTTTCACACGTCTTTTTCAATTCATAATATTTCCGACGATTCATCAGACTGCGCCGGATCATCCGGTTCTGACAAGCCATCCGGTTCCGCGGAAGCACCCGGTTCCGTCAAGTCATCCGCTTCCGCCGGATCATCCGGCTTTCCGCTGTTCTCGGCAAAAGAGGCAAATTCCTCGGAATCTGCAAAATCGACCGGTTTTTCCCCGGTCCCGAACTGATCTTCCCCGCTGGCCTGATCCGATGTCCTGCCCAGCTCTGCCGCCATCAGAAATCCCATCAGAACCTCCAGAACCAATCCGATCGCGAGCCACAAAACTTTCGCTTCCGCAATCCCATATCCGATCAATGCCGCGCACAGACCGTGGAACAGAACCGGCAGCAGGAAGCTCAAAAACAGCATAAATCCGGCCCGCCCTCCATGATCTTTTTGTTCTTCACGCTTGGCAATCCCGTAAAAAGCTCCCATCAGACCGGAAAAGCCAAAGATCGAAAACATAAACAGGAGCGCAAATATAAAGGCAGTCACTGTGCCCGCATGCAGGAAATCGGGAAAGGCATCACGCACAGCGTCCAGGTTGGCAGGAAGCAGCCGGAAAACTGCCTGCCAGGCCCCGTACATGACCATGGAAAAGCCTGCGCCGACGACCGCCGAAGCAGCAATTCCGTCGGCAAGAGTCTCCATTGTCATCTGCTTCCAGGTTGTCTTACGCAGTACAAAAAGCCTCCAGCCTTCCTGAATCAGTGCCACTGCGATCAGACTGCGAAGAATGGCCGACACAAGCGGAAGATTTCCGCCAAAGGCCCCCTCCGGGAAAATGCCCAGAATCAGTTTTATCACAAACAGACAGCTCGCTTCCATAAGGAAAGCCGGAACCGCCACAGCCGCCCCCAGGAAAAACAGCTTCAACAGGGTTCCCACCGATCCCTTTCCGAACGATCCCGAACGCAGAATCATAAAAAGAATGAAAGGGAGCGGCAGATATGCCGCTATCAGCAATACAGTCAGATTCATTTTTATAGTTATAACCTCCTTTGTCCCGGGAAGGATCAGCCGGATCAGACCTATTTCTTTTTCTGAATCTTTTCCAGAGCAAATTTCTCAGAATTGAAGCCCTCCGGTCTGGCCATACCCTTCATGTCCAGAATCTCCGGCTGTACAAGTTCCTTCAATCCATAGAACAGCGGCTCTCCGTCCGCGTCCGAAAGAGCGATCAGATAAAAATCCCTGCCGTCCCAGACAAGATCCAACGGCGTACAGGAGATATTTGCAGCTTCGCCGCCGTCTTTTCTCTCCCTCCTGTCACCGGGCTCCTTCCGTGTAAATGCAATCCTGCAGTCCCTGTTAATTGCGTCGTTGATCAGATTGACTGCGGCATAGACCCGGGTATCAGTGCTCTCCCGCGGCTGTACGGAAATAATGTGCCGCTTCACGGAATCCGTCTGATATTTGCTGCAGAACCCGGTCAGTTTTTTCAATAGCGACGCCTTCTGACGCTTTCCTATAAAACGCGAAGAAGCCACCGCATCTCCCATCAGGCACAGTTCCTCCAGCGTAAACTCCCGGTCTCCGAAAAAGTAATAATTTCCCGAGCTCACGATCGTCTCAATATCATATCCCGCCTTCGAAAGCGTCTCTATGTCGTCCCGCACCGTCTGCCTGCTGCAGCCTGCCTGATCGCCTTTAAGCGCGTCCATGATCTCCGCCTTTGTTGTAAAGTGTCTTTCGTCCGTATTTACATATAAATATCTGTATAGCCGTAACAGCCTGCTCTTATTACTGACCAAAATACACCTCCCTGAGTGCTCTGTCATTATTCGTTGACAACAAGATCCGCTGATCTGCAAAGCATTTGCAAATCATCCGCAATCATTTGCAAATCATCCGCAACCATATGCAAATCATCCGCAATCATATGCAAGCCGGGTAATTACAAAATCATTATGCCCAAAAACAAATATTTCGTCAACATTGGAAAGGATCCGGAAACATGATGGTTACTCGTCACACCCTGACCAGGGTGTGACGGTAACGTTGCGTCCGGCGATTCCAATTTCGCTTCGCGAAACGCCGAACGCCGTAAAACTCCGGTTTTGGTGGGGGAGTGACTTGTAACACATGATGCACTCTGTACCGGCCGGGTACGGGCCATGGCCGGAATTGCGCTGTTTTATCACATTTTTTCTATCAGGCATTCACATTCTCTACACATTTAGCCTCTAATATTATAAACAGCCGACAGGAAAGCTGTTCCCCCTCCAACTATAACAACCCGACTGCCGGCAGGGAAGGGCCTGCTGCATGCAGGGTTCCTTCTTTATCATATTCCCCTTAAAAAAGACCCTTTCGCGACGGCTACAGGCAGGTGCCGACGCGAAAGGGTCATTTCGTTGTACTTTTTTGCAATTCAGTGCACTGCTTGTGATCTGTTCACTCCCTCTCGAAGGCGTGAACAGATCAGTAACTATTATTTTTCAACCATGGAAAGGGAGATGCGTTTTTTACGGATGTCGACATCGAGTACGGTGACGTCAACAATATCTCCGACGCTCACCGCTTCCAGAGGATGCCTGATGAAGCGGCTGCTCATCCTGGAGATATGGACAAGGCCGTCCTGGTGGACACCGATATCCACAAAGGCTCCGAAATCCACAATATTACGCACGGTTCCCTTGAGTTTCATTCCGGGAGTGAGGTCCTCCATGGAAAGGACATCGCTGCGCAAAATGGGAGCGGGCATATCCTGTCGGGGATCGCGTCCGGGTTTTTCGAGTTCGGAAAGAATGTCACACAGGGTGATCTCGCCGATCTCAAGCTTTGCGGCAGCCGCTTTTGTATCAGGTACCATGGCCTTTACCCTGCGCAGGGCGGATGCCTCCATGGGTACCTGCAGGAGTCCTGCCAGCTGCCTGACCGCCTCATAGCTCTCCGGGTGTACCGCAGTGTTGTCCAGCGGATTTTTGCCGTCGCGGATCCGCAGAAATCCTGCGCACTGTTCGTATGCCTTGGGACCGAGTCCCTTGACTTTCAGAAGCTGCGTGCGCAGCGTAAAGCGACCGTTTTCCTCACGCCAGGCGACGATATTTCTGGCAATGGACGCGCTGATGCCGGAAATATGGGAGAGAAGGGGCGCTGAAGCCGTGTTGAGATCGACGCCGACAGCATTGACACATTTTTCAACCACGCCCGCGAGGGCAGCGTCCAGCTTTTTCTGGTTCATATCGTGCTGGTACTGCCCGACACCGATGGCTTTGGGGTCGATCTTGACCAGTTCCGCCAGGGACGCAAGTTTACTGGCGCTGTAGACCGATGCACCCGCCTCGTTGACGATCACATACTGGAGGGGCTTTCCTGTCTTCCTGAAAAAGTCAGTGATGACCTGTTCCGATTCGCGGGAAGCAGTTCCGTTTCCCACGGAGAAGAGGGTGATATTATACCTGCTGATCAGCTTCTGCAGAACAGCCTCCGCCTCAGCCACCTTATTCTGTGGTGCTGTGGGATAGATGACAGCCGTGTCCAGTACCTTGCCTGTCGCATCGACGACAGCAAGTTTGCAGCCCGTGCGGAAGGCGGGATCCCATCCCAGCACCACCCTGCCGGCAATGGGCTGCTGCATCAGCAGCTGCTCCAGATTCTGCTTGAAGACCATTTCGGATCTCTCGCTCGATGGCAGGTCCGATCAGGCGGTCGTAGCTGTCTTCACACACCTCCTCCAGCACCGGTGCCGTATAAGGATTGAGAACCCCTCTGTGCCTGCGGATGACCTGCCGCTGCAGCCAGCGCAGGATCTTCTCGCGCGGCGCATCGATCTTGACTGTGAGATATCCCTCCTTCTCCCCACGGTTCAGGGCCAGCACGCGATGTCCCGGAATCCTGGAAACCTGTTCTTCATAGGAGAAATACATCTCATAGACATCGCTGCGATCCTCCGCGGCATTTTTCTTTTTACCGGAGACTCTTGACGCTTCCGCTTTCGTACCCTCTGCTCTGCCCGCAGCAGCTTTTCCTGCCGATGCTTTTCCGGCTTTTCCGCCTTCAGAATCGGGCGCTTTTCCGGAAGCCTCTTTTTTTGCGGCAGTCTCCTTCCTGGCAGACACAATAAAACCGTCCCTTGTCGTATTTTCACGGATCCAGGTCCGGTAGTCGGCATTATCGGAGATCATTTCGGCAATGATGTCCCTGGCTCCCTGGAGCGCTTCCTCTGCAGACGCCACTTCCTTTTCTTCGGAAACATATTTA
>ONXK01000027.1 GCA_900321785.1 uncultured Lachnospiraceae bacterium
TGCACGGGCCTTTTGGCCAGAGGTTCAGCTGCGGATTCCGGCCAGTACGGAGCCGTAGATATCATCTGCTTTCTGTGTGTATTTGGAGAGCAGGGCATCTGCCTCTGCTTCCAGCGCCTGAGCGTATGCGCGGTCTTTCATGGACTTGGTGTTGATGTAGATATTAAGTGAAGCGGCCTGCATGGCAGCCTTGCAGAGGATGGCGCCGCAGCCGGCGTCAGAGATGGCCAGGCGGGAGCCCTTGGCGGCAAATTCCTCGATGATATCAATGGCTTCGGCACAGGCGCGCAGGATGTCCATGGGGACGCCGCAGGCGACCCGCAGGGCGTTTTCCATGACGGCGTCGCGGCCGGGATCATCCTTGGGGATGCCGTAGGCTTTTGCAAGAGGAGCAAAAGCTTCCGCGTCTCCGTCTACGAAAGCAAGGAGTTTCACACGAAGAGCCTGGGCACGTTTCATCAGATTTTGAATATCTTCTTCCACATCAGCGTATTTTTTCTTGCCTGTCGTGAGTTCGCCGACCATATCTCCGAGAGAGATTCCGATGGCGCCTGCGAGGGCGCTGGCACCGCCGCCGCCCGGAACCGGCGCGGGAGAGGCGAGCTCTTCGGTAAAGGCAGTGACAGTTTTTTCAATCATTTTCATATATATTTCCATCCCGGTTATACTTCATGGCGCAGGACCCGTTTCTTAAGACGGGAGATGCGCATACAGCAGAGTATCTTTACATCATCGCACAGGACACAAAAGCAGTCCTGAATGCGGATGCTCCGACTACTACTGCTGAAGACTGCTGCTACTGAAATGTGCCTGCTTCCGCCGATCAACACTGGCAGAAGCAGGCACATTTATTATGCTATAGGATTTGGTTTTTTTCAATCAGAACAGACCGCTGACGACACTGTTCAATCAGAACAGGCTGCTGATGACATCGTTCAATCAGAACAGGCCGCTGATGACGCCGTTCTCGTCTACGTCGATCCTCTCCGCTGCGGGAACCTTGGGAAGTCCGGGCATGGTCATGATATCGCCGGTCAGGGCAACGATGAAACCTGCGCCCGCGCTGACCTTGAGGTTGCGGACGGAAACAGTGAAGCCCTTGGGAGCACCGAGCAGAGCGGGGTCATCGGAGAAAGAGTACTGGGTCTTGGCCATGCAGATGGGCAGTCCCGCGAAGCCGAGGTCAGTCAGCTGTTTGACCTGCTTGACGGCATTGCCGACCAGCTGGACGCCGTCTGCGTGATAGATCTTTTTGCAGATCATGTCCAGTTTCTCTTCGATGGAAGCATCAAGAGGATAGGACTGACGGAAGTCATTGGGCTCTTCGCAGAGACGGACGACTTCCTGTGCGAGGGCCTTGCCGCCTTCGCCGCCCTTGGCCCAGACTTCGGACAGAGCGACATTGACGCCGAGCTCTCTGCACTTGGCCTCGACCAGGTCGAGCTCTTCTTTGGTATCGGTCGGGAAAGCGTTGATGGCCACGACGCAGGGGAGACCGAATACGTTCTTAATGTTGTCGATGTGCTGCAGCAGGTTGGGAAGACCTTTCTCGAGTGCCTCGAGATTCTTGTTGTTGAGGTCTGCTTTCGGCACGCCGCCGTGATATTTCAGAGCGCGGACAGTAGCTACGAGGACAACTGCGCTGGGATGAAGGTCTGCCAGACGGCACTTGATATCAAGGAACTTCTCTGCGCCGAGGTCGGCAGCGAAGCCTGCCTCTGTGACGGTGTAGTCACTGAGCTTGAGTGCCATTCTGGTCGCGGTCACGCTGTTGCAGCCGTGTGCGATGTTGGCGAAGGGACCGCCGTGGATAAAGGCGGGAGTGTGCTCAAGGGTCTGTACCAGGTTGGGCTTGAGGGCATCCTTCAGGAGGGCTGCCATGGCGCCTTCCGCGTGCAGATCATGTGCCGTGACGGGCTTTCCGTCATAGGTGTAGGCGACGATGGTCCTGCCAAGGCGGGCCTTGAGGTCTGTGATATCGCTTGCCAGGCAGAGGATCGCCATGATCTCGGAAGCAACGGTGATCTCAAAACCGTCTTCTCTGGGAACACCCTGCATGCGTCCGCCGAGGCCGTCGACAATATTTCTGAGCTGGCGGTCGTTCATGTCGACTGCGCGCTTCCAGGTGATCTGCTTGACATCAATGCCGAGGGCATTGCCCTGCTGGATGTGGTTGTCGAGCATAGCTGCGAGCAGGTTGTTTGCTGCGCCGATGGCATGGAAGTCACCGGTAAAATGCAGGTTGATGTCCTCCATGGGGATGACCTGTGCATAGCCGCCGCCTGCAGCGCCGCCCTTGATGCCGAAGACCGGGCCGAGAGAGGGCTCGCGGAGCGCGACAACGGTCTTCTTGCCGATAGCGCGGAGTCCGTCTGCAAGACCGACGCTGGTCGTGGTCTTGCCTTCGCCTGCAGGGGTGGGGGTGATCGCTGTCACCAGGATCAGTTTACCGTCGGGAGCATCCGCATGATCTTTCAGATAATTGTAGTCAATCTTTGCCTTGTAATGGCCGTACTGTTCGATGTACTTCTCATCAATGCCAAGCCCTGCGGCAATCTCGGTAATCTTCTTAGGGCTGGCTTCCTGCGCGATCTCAATGTCTGTTTTAAATCCCATGTTGGTAATCCTCCTTGTGCTGACAGCGAAACGATTTTCAGGCTGTATCTGAGTGAGATGGTGCTGCTATATCTTCGTACATGTTAATAAGTATGTACTGTTCGCCTATAGAGTAACATAGTCTTTCACTGAAATGGAATTCGCAATTTACACTATTTTTCACGGTTTTTCTGAAAATTTATGTAGAAATGGCAGACAGGAAGGTGTTATTTGCCGCTCAGGAAGCTGTACATGCACCATATGCGGCTGAACTGGTATATAATGGCTGCAAAGAAACAGAGGAGATATGACCGCTGACCGGGAAAAGATCCGGCGGCGAGAGCTGGAACAAAACGATGGCGGCTGACCGGAAAAAAGACCGGCAGGGGAAAGGGGTACTTTCATGAGGATTTTAAAAGAAGAGACACAGGCTGTGATCGTCGATATACAGGAGAGGCTGATGCCTGCCATGAATGAGCGGGAGGAATTTGAGAAACGCGCGCTCATGCTGATCCGGGGGCTGCGGCTGCTGGAGGTCCCGATGATGATAACGCAGGAGTACACAAAGGGATTGGGCAGGAGCATTCCGGAAGTCTATGAGGCAGCAGGCACAGAGGAATATTTTGACAAGCATGCTTTTTGCAGCACAAGAGAACCGCATATTCTGCAGAAGCTGGAGGAGCGCAAGGCGGAAGGCAGAAAGACGGTCATCGTGTGCGGGACGGAAGCTCATGTCTGTGTGCTGCAGACCTGTATCGGACTCAAGGAGGCCGGCTTTGACCCGGTGCTGGTGGTCGACGCCATCGCATCCCGCAGAGAATCCGATAAACAGGCAGCGCTCTGGCGGGCAATGCAGGAGGGGATCCTGCTGACAACGACAGAGTCGCTTCTCTTTGAGCTCACTGTCGACTCGAACAATCCGAAATTCCGGGAGATCTCCAGGCTGGTGAAATAGGGCTGAAATATATATGAAATGTTTAAACCGGAACACAGCTGAGCTGAGCCGGGAATACTCCTGAAATGTTAAGCCTGGAATATAGCTGCGGTAAGCCCGCGGAAATCAGAAAGAAGATATCTGCAACAAAAAACGCCGCGGATCGGCAGAAGCCGGTCCGTGGCGTTTTGTTTGATCATTGACAGCGGGCTGCGTCAGCAGGAACCGTCCCCGGTGACTCACCCTGTGACGAATCAGATGTCGAAAAGATCAGCGTATGCCTTGAGGGCACCGTCGGTCTCGTGTGCAAGAACGCGTTTTGCAAGGAGTTTGCCGAGCTGGACACCTTCCTGGTCGAAGCTGTTGACGTTCCAGATGAAGCCCTGGAACATAACTTTGTTCTCAAAGTGGGCGAGCAGGGCACCGAGAGATTCGGGATACAGTGAATCTCCGATGATGATGCTGGAAGGACGGCCGCCGGCGAATGCCTTATTGGGGTTCTCGTCTTCCTTGCCGCAGGCAAAGGCCATGATCTGTGCGACGACGTTTGCGCACAGCTTCTTCTGGCTGGTGCTGCCCTGGATATCGACGTCCATGCCGATCTGGCTGTCCTTGAAGCCTACGAACTGCATGGGTACGATGTTTGTGCCCTGGTGCAGAAGCTGATAGAAGGAGTGCTGGCCGTTGGTGCCGGGCTCGCCGAAGATGACAGGGCCGGTCACATAGTCAACAGGTTCGCCGAAGCGGTTGACGGACTTGCCGTTGGACTCCATGTCGAGCTGCTGCAGGTGTGCAGGGAAGCGGGACAGAGCCTGGGAATAAGGCAGGACTGCGGTGCAGAGATATCCTTCGACGTTGCGCTCGTAAGCACCGATCAGGGCATCGAGCAGGGCAGCGTTCTGGCGGATATCGGGATTCAGAGCAGCTTTATCGCTCTCGGATGCACCGTTCATGATGCGTGCGAATACTTCGGGTCCGAATGCCAGAGAAAGGATCACGGCACCGACACAGGAAGAGGAGGAATAACGGCCGCCAATGTAGTCATCCATAAAGAAGGCTTCCAGGTAATCAGAACTGGATGCAAGCGGAGAAGTTTCGCTGGTGACTGCGAGCATGTGTCTGGAAGGATCCACACCTGCATTGCGCAGAGCGTCACGTACGAAGGACTCATTGGTCAGGGTCTCCAGAGTCGTACCGGACTTGGAAACGACGATGAAGAGAGTATGAGGGATATCGACGGATTTCAGTACAGCGGCTGCATCATCGGGGTCTACATTGCTGATAAAACGGGCTTCCATCTTAAGGGAATCATTTGTTTTTGCCCAGTTTTCCAGTGCCAGATAAATGGCGCGGGGACCCAGATCGCTTCCGCCGATTCCGATCTGTACAGCTGTGGTAAACTTTTCACCTGCTGCATTTGTGATCTCACCTGCATGAACCTTGTTTGCAAAATCAGCGGCCTTTTTCTGCTGGGATGTGTAGAACTCACGCTTGTTGACGCCGTCTGCGATGACGTCGCCCATGAGCTGGCCGCGGCAGAGCTGGTGAAGAACGAGACGCTTCTCACCTGTGTTGATCACAGCGCCGCCCAGAAGCTCTTTGTATTTATCAATGAGCTGATGCTCGTCTGCAAGTTCCTGAAGGACGTCGAGGGCCTCATCATCAACTGCTTTTGCAGCGTAATTGTACTTCATCCCGCATGCCATGGGAACACTGTACTTGGCTACGCGTGCTGCGCCGTTCTCGCCTGCCATGGCATCTACGATATTGACGCGGCCTTTCAGCGCCATAAATTTGTCATAAACAGCGAGGGTGTCCAGGTTTTTCCAGGAAATCATTTGAAATGTCCTCCTTCAATATGGATAAAAAATCATACGGCTGTCTGCACGGCGCTTGTGTATAACGTTTGGGTAAACAGCCCCCCTATTTACCCCGGGTGCGCTATGCGCGGTGCGGAAATACCGTTGCTGCCTTTAACGTGTCGGTTTGGCACATCGTTTAAATTATAATGTATGTGTGTGCAATTTGTCCAGATTGGCGGCAGAGCACTTTATAAAAATTGGCTAAAATTGGCTAAGTAAGATATGTTTTTTTCGGGATTGCAGGGGAGAACTGTCTTTCTGCCTCCCCAGATTTTCCGGGGGAGCATTTTCCTGTTATTCATTGTTTTTCCTGTTTCTTTTTCTGTTTCTTTTTCTGCTCTTTCCGCCTTCATTTTCGCGTCGGCTAAACCGTCATAGACTTGCATTCATTGCCTTCCGATGATATCCTTTTTAAATGTGTGAAAAAACAGCAGGCTGTTGCAGACAGATCTGCATAGAAAGGAAATGACATCGTGATTTACCAAAATATTCTGAAAGCTGTCGGAAATACTCCTATGGTCGAGCTGCAGCGGATGCCGGCTCCCGGCAGCGCGCGGATTCTGGTCAAGGTAGAAGGACTCAATGTGGGCGGTTCCATTAAGACGAGAACGGCGCTCAATATGATCGAGCAGGCGGAGAAGGACGGCCTGATCGGACCGGATACGATCATTGTAGAGCCCACAAGCGGAAACCAGGGAATCGGCCTGGCGCTGGTCGGCGCAGTAAAAGGCTACCGCACCATCATCATCATGCCCGACTCTGTCAGTGAGGAGCGCGCGAAACTGGTCCGTCACTATGGTGCAGAAGTACGCCTGATCCATGACGCGGGAGATATCGGCGCATGCATCGATGAGTGTCTGCAGACAGCTCTGCGCATGCAGAAGAAAGACCCCAAGGTCTTTGTCCCCCAGCAGTTCTCGAACCCGAATAATACGATGGCACAGAAAAACTTTACTGCGGAGGAGATCCTGCGGCAGGTGGATGGACCGATCGACGGTTTCTGCAGCGGCATCGGCACCGGCGGGACACTGACCGGAATCGGAGAGGTATTAAAAGAGCATAACCCCGATATCGAGATCTGGGCGGTTGAGCCTGAAAATGCCGCCATTCTCGCAGGCGGCACTATCGGAACACATATGCAGATGGGAATAGGCGACGGCATCATTCCGGATATCCTGAATCGTGAGATCTACGATGAGATCTGTGTCACAACGGATACTGAGGCGATCGAGACTTCCAAGCGTCTGGCAAGAGAGGAAGGTCTGATGGTCGGTATTTCCTCCGGAACAAATGTGGCGGCGGCGCTCAAGCTTGCAAAGAAGCTGGGAGAGGGAAAGACGGTTGTCACAGTTCTTCCCGACACAGCGGAGCGCTATTTCTCAACACCTTTGTTCGGCGAATAAGAGAAATGAAATGAAGAAAAACGGGTTGAATGTCACAAAGATCGTCCTCACGGGAGGCCCATGTGCAGGTAAGACCACCGGTCTGTCCTGGATTCAGAATACTTTTGAAAAAATGGGCTATACACTGATCTTTATGCAGGAACCGGCGACGGAGCTCAAGACGGCGGGGATTACACCTGCAAGATGCTCTTCTTCGATGGCCTATCAGCTCTTCCAGATGAAGCTGCAGCTGGAGAAGGAAGAGGTCTACACGCAGGCGGCGATCGATATCGCAAGGGCCGGCCTTGAAAACGGGCGCGCAGGTAAGGGAAAAAGCAGCTTGCAGGCAGACCAGGCCGAAAAGAAAATCCTGATCGTCTGCGACAGAGGTTTTTTTGACAACCGCGCCTATATGACCGAAAAGGAATTTGACAAGGCGCTCCGGATCCTTGGCGTATCGGAAAAGAAGAAGCTCCTGAGCTATGACGCGGTTTTCCATCTGGAGACTACAGCTAAAAATGCTGTTGTTTATTACGGTACGGCAACAAATGCCATCCGGGATGAATCGCCGGAACAGGCAGCCGCACTGGATGACCGTGTGATCAAAGCCTGGAGGGACCACCCCTATTACCGGATCATTGAAAATCTGAACGGGTTCGAGGATAAGATGCGGCATCTGGTATCGGAGATCGCGGCTTTTCTGGGAGAACCTGCTCCATATGAGGTGCGCCGCCGTTTCCTGATCGATTATCCGGATACTGCAGTGCTGGAAAGCCTTTCGAACTGCCACCGCGAAGAGATCGAACAGGTTTATCTGCATGCGCCGGAGGATGTGGAGATCCGTATCCGCAAACGCAGCTGCGGTCAGGACTGTGTCTTTTATATTACGAGAAAAAGAACGGTCAATGGTCGAAGACAGCTGGAGGCGGAGGGACGCCTTTCAGAGCGCGAGTATCTGCAGTTTTTGGAAAATGCGGACCCCTCGCAGAAACCGATCCGGAAAACCCGCTACAGACTGAACTGGGAAAACCAGTATTATGAAATCGACCTGTACCCGTTCTGGAAGGACAGGGCGATCCTGGAAGCACCGCTTCGGGATGAAGACGAAGAGGTGCATCTTCCCGATTTCCTGCATGTACAGAAGGAAGTGACGGAAGACAGTGAGTACCATATCACACAGCTTGCGGCAAGAAGTGATATATAAAAACAGAATATTTCGGATGAATACCGGCATATGCAGCGGCGGGAACCGGTTCCTGCTCTGCATCAGCGGAAAAGTGAAAAAAGAGATGTCCCCGGAATGGCATGCTGCCTGTTCCGGAGACATCTCTCTTTTTGTTTTATCTATCATCGCGCAATACGCGCAATACCCGTGATTGTTACCTGTAACTTCGTTCAGTCTTTTTCAAAGACCAGATCGATGGAAATCAGGTTGCCCATAGGATCAAGCTCTGCAGGGATGAAGCCTACATAATGATAACCGTTGACAGTCTGACCGGCGATCTGATCGCGATAATCCGCAAGAACGACATTGCCGGAGTTGTCTCCCTTGTCTACGTATTTCACATTTACATAGACATACTTCTGCGCGGCGGGAGTGGCGCTTTGTACCTGTACAGGAGTAAGTGCTTTTTGAGCTTCTTCTGCCTTTTTGGCCTTTTCTTCTGCTTTCTTTTTGGCCTCTTCTGCCTTTTTGGCTTTTTCTTCCGCTTTCTTTTTGGCCTTTTTAGCCTTTTCTGCCTTTTCTTCCGCAGCTGCTAATTTATCGGCATCATCACCGGCCTCCTCGGCAGCGAGCCTTGCTTCTTCAGCCGCCAACTCGGCTTCTTCAGCAGCTTCCCTGGCATCTTCGGCGATCTTTTTGGCTTCTTCCGCTTCTTTCTTTGCAGCGGCAGCCTCGTCTGCAGCCTTCTTTGCAGCAGCATTTGCCGCTTCGATCTTTTTTGCGTCTTCTGCAGCCTTCTTTGCAGCAGCGTCTTCTGCGGCTTTTTGCGCGGCAGCAGCATCTGCGGCAGTTTTCTGTGCATCTTCTGCAGCCTTCTTGGCAGCGGCAGCGTCTTCCTCAGCCTTCTTGGCAGCGGCGGCGTCTTCCTCAGCCTTCTTTGCGGCGGCAGCGTCTTCCTCAGCCTTCTTGGCAGCGGCGGCGTCTTCCTCAGCCTTCTTGGCGGCAGCGGCGTCTTCCTCGGCCTTCTTGGCGGCAGCGGCGTCTTCCTCGGCCTTCTTGGCGGCAGCGGCGTCTTCCTCAGCCTTCTTGGCGGCAGCGGCGTCTTCCTCGGCCTTCTTGGCGGCAGCGGCGTCTTCCTCAGCCTTCTTGGCGGCGGCGGCGTCTTCCTCGGCCTTCTTGGCAGCGGCGGTGTCTTCCTCGGCCTTCTTTGCGGCAGCGGCGTCTTCCTCAGCCTTCTTTGCGGCGGCGGCGTCTTCCTCGGCCTTCTTGGCAGCGGCGGCGTCTTCTGCAGCTTTCTGTTCAGACCAGGTGTTGGTTATGGTCGTTCCGTCTATGGTCTTTACAAATCCCGCAGGCTCTACTTCATCTACGGTGTAGACGATCGGAGCGCCGGCTTCATCTGTGACAGGAAGATTCTTGAAAGTGAATGCCCACTGGGTTTCGGCGGTCACTTCTACTGTATTGCAGACGACATTGTTTGCGAGAAGGTTCAGGGTGATTTTCTCGGGAAAGGTCTCTGTACCTGCGAAAACGACCTGAACGGTGATTTCTGTTGTCGCCGCCTGATCTTCAGCAGGAGCGGCCGGATCTGTTTCCGACGGTGTTCCGGCTGTCTCCTCGGCATAAACAGACAGCGGCTGCAGAACAGGTGCTGCCACGGGGACTGCACAGCCAAGGACCAGCAGAGAACTCAGAATTCTGCTCCGCATCACAAGACCGATTCCTTTACCCTTGTTCTTTCCGTTATTGATCATAGTATTATATTGCCTCCTGAAAAAGATGTTGTCATTACAGACCGTTCTGCCGGGGGGAGTAAAAACGATCATTCCCGGGAGCAGAAAATGAAAACTGCCGAATAGACTTGGATCCGGCAGCTTGTACGGTCGATGACAGAGTTATGTATGCCTGCTCAGAATACAGCTTTCTGAATCCGGTATACGTAACACATATTATATACTCTGGGAATGAAGATGCAAGCAGGATTTTGTATGCCATGGCAAAAACATGTACATATAATGTATTCAGACAGGCAGGTGCATATGCTTTCGGGGATTATTTCTGAGGCACCGGATACGGCTTCCATGCGGAGAAAAAGGGCACGTATGCCGAAGGGTTATTTCCGCGGGGCAGGATCCAGCTGCTCCATCATATAACGGTAAGCGAACAGTGTAAAAAGGCCTGCGGTGAACCATGCGGCGCCGTCACATCCTGCGGACAGCAGGTAGCTGTGGAACCGGATACCGGCCAGGGCGCAGAGAACGCGTGCGGCCATTTCAACGACACCGCCCATCAGCGGAAGGAAGGAATAGCTGCAGCCCTGCATGGCATTCCGGAAGATAAAGATCATGCTCAGAGGGATAAAAAAGACTGCGCACTCAACCGTGTAGGTCATCGCGAAGGGCATCAGTGCCTCCAGATCAGTCCCGGCAGAGAAAAACAGACGCATAAAGACCGGAAGAAGGATGACGGAAGCAAGGCCGGCCGCGATGGAGTAAACCGCTTCAAGCCGGACAGCTGTGGCCACACCTTCCCGGATGCGGGCGAAGTCCTTTTTGCCGAAATTCTGTCCGCAGAAAGCAGCCATGGTCTGTCCCATGGCGATCATGCCCTGTGTCAGGATATTCTGGATGCGCCACGCGGCAGTGAAGGCAGCGACGGCGGCAGAGCCGAACAGATTTATGGCAGACTGCATTACGATCGTGCCGAAGGCGGTAATGGAAAACTGCAGCGCCATGGGAACGCCCATCCGAAGCTGATGGACGGATGCCTCCCGGTGAAAACCCCAGTGACGCAGGGAAGGGACCAGTACATGCACGCGCATCAGGATATAGAAGAGGCACAGAAGAGCGGAAAGCCCCTGGGAAAGAACGGTTGCGAGAGCGGCACCCTCCACCCCCGTCCCGAGGTGCACGATGAAATAGAGGTCGAGAAAAATGTTTGTAACAGAAGAAAAAATCAGGAAAAACAGAGGAGCCCTGCTGTTTCCGACCGAGCGCAGAAAAGCGGAAAACAGATTGTAGAACATGGAGGCGGCGAGGCCCCTGCAGATCACAAGCATATAGCGGGTCGAGTCGGCGAGTATATCCGCCGGGGTCTGCATGAGGACCAGCAGTCCCGGAATGACCAGCAGACCCAAAACAGTCAGCAGGGCGGAGAGAATGACGGTCAGCAGGATCCCGTTCGAGACGCTGATCCGCACACCATCTTCATCCTTTGCGCCGAACCGCTGGGCCGTAAGCACCGCAAAGCCTGATGAAAGCCCCATGGCAAATCCAAGCAGCAAAAAAGAGACCGTGCTCGTCGCGCCGACAGCGGCCAGAGCAGCGGCCCCGAGGCAGCGGCCAACGATGATCGTGTCCGCCATAGAATATAACTGCTGGAAAATGTTTCCGATAAACAAAGGAAAAGTAAACCGGAGAATGACCGGCATGATCTCGCCGGTAGTCATGTCCTGCTGCATGAAGATGCCTCAGCCATTATTCTTATATGTCTGCAGCCCATGCTTACAGACAAAGTGGAAAAAACATATAATCCGGCGGCCCTACTCGTCCCAGCCGTCGGTGAGCCGGATGGTCACGGCAATATTGCGGATAAATTCTCCTTCCCGGAGCACAAGGTCTTCGGGGGGCGTAACGGCAGGCAGTTCAAATGTGTCCTCGAGCTCCACCTGGATCCAGGTCCGGGCTTCCTCGATCGCACTGTTGAGAACTTCGTCAAGGGTATCGCCTTTGGCGAAACATTGCTCCAGGTCCGGGAAATATCCCTGATAAGTGCCGTCTTCGTTCTGACAAAAAACTGCCGGGTAAATAAACTGCATGTTGATTCTCCATTCCGGAGCACTTTGTGCGATGGGCAGCGAGGGGTTCGCATTCAAAATCTTTTGTATATAGACTTTGAAATCGACGATTTCTCGTCTGTCATCGGTGCTGTTTGCGGCGCTCCTGCACAAACAACCGTGTGAAAAACACAACAGTGTGATTTCTCACACGAAGACCTCCTGTCTGCGGTGGCTGATAAAAATGAAAAAAACACCGATCCAATGCCGGCACTCATTATTATAGTCTTTTGTAAATCCTCTGCGCAACATCTTATTTCATTATGAAAAGGTTCGGCAATAATAAGTGCTGCTTATGCCCTTGTGAGGAGCCTTCAGCAGTTACAAGTCACTCCCCCACCAGATTCGACGTGTTTTTGAGCGTCGGAACGCTCAAAAACCGGAGTTTTACGGCGTTCGGCGTTTCGCGAAGCGAAATACGAGTAGCCTTCAGCAAGATAGCACCCCTGAATCCACTGATTAAGCAGTGTTTTTTTGCTGAATGATGCGGTATAATATTTTTGCAAATATGAGCGGCTGCAATGCAGCCGGTAGATTCAATTGAGAAAAGCAGGTAAAAAACAAGATTCCCGCTTTTCGTATTTCGGAGTAAGCAGTATATGGATAATAACGACATTAACGGCATCGGAAGCAGCATCATGGACGCTGTAGAGGATGCTATAAACAGAGGTGATTTTACAGGATTGAATGAGGCGATCCGGCAGACAGTGTGGGACACGGTCGGGGCTGCAGAAAGTCTGTACAATTACAGGGGAAATAATCAGGGAATACCCGGTGCGCGGCGGGGAAGCGGAACAAGGGGACAGGAGAGGACCTACGGACACGCCGGACGCAGTGCCGGGAATCTGACGGAACAGTACATGCAGCGGGCTTCGGGTGCCCGCCATCATACAATATTTACAAGCAGGATATCTCCCTTCCTGCAGCGGAGGATCAGCCGCTCGAGCGGTACAGGCAAGATCGTCGGCGGTATTGCCTGCCTGGTGATGGCGAGTTTTTCCTTTGTGGACAGTCTGTTTTCCGGACTTTTGGGGATGTTTTCATCGGTTGGCTTCTTCTCTGCAATGGGAATCACAGGCCTTGTTGTTACGCTCGGGCTGGCTGTACTGGGCGCGATTCTGGTCAAGAGCGGCAAAGAACGAAAGCAGCTGGTCAAAGACTATTATGAATATGGGCGGGTCGCCGGGACGAGCGAATACCTGGAGATCAACAAGCTGGCACGCGCAACCGGACAGACCAGGGAACAGGTTCTGGAGAATCTGGAAAAGATGATCAGTGAGGACATGCTTCCCGCAGCCTGGTTTGACAAGCAGAAGACGACACTGATGCTTTCCGAGCGGATGTACAACGAGTATCTTCGTCTGGAGAAGGAGCGTCAGGAACAGGAGGCAGAGGCGGCGAAAGAGAAGATGCGGGCGAGCGCGGTCGAAAAGGGCGTGTCCGAGGATGCCTTTGCGCAGGTGGATGAAGACCTTCGTCCCAAACCGGAGGATGCCAGGCTTCCGGCGGAAGCAAAGAAGATCGTCGAAGAAGGACTCTTGTACATGGGCAGGATCCGCGCCGCGAACGACGAGATCGGCGATCAGGAGATTTCGGATGAGCTTTATCATCTGGAAACGACCATGAAGCGAATCATCGAACAGATCCGGAAGGATCCGTCGAGCGCTCCCAATCTCCGCCGGCTGATGGTATATTATCTGCCTACGACAATGAAACTTCTGGAGGCTTATATCGAACTGGACCGCCAGCCTGTGGCGGGAGAGAATATTGCCTCTACAAAGCAGGAGATCAAAGAGGCCCTGGGAACGATCAACACTGCTTTCGAAAATCTGCTCGACGGTCTTTTCCAGGACATGGCATGGGATATCTCCTCGGATATTTCTGTTATGAAGACCATGATGGCGCAGGACGGACTGACCGGAGATCAGATTCGCCGGGCTGCGAAGCAGGAACAGGCGGCAGAGACGGCTCAGACCGCACAACCGGAACAGACGGCACAGACATCTGCCGGCTATACGGACGGCTATTCGGATGATTTGACAGAGAATGCAGAGGGAGTGCAGGCTTTCGCAGGCAGCATGCAGGCTGCCGCCCCCGGCACAGAGGAAGAAAAAAGCGGAATCAAGCTCACTTTCGGAGAGTAAATAGCTTTCAGAGAGTAAACAGCTTTCGGAGAGTAAATAGCTTTCAGAGAGTAAACAAAAGGAGGAATTTATGGCAGACGAACTGAGAAATGAAACAGCGGGTATGGCGGCAGCAGCTGATCCTTTTGCGGATCTGGAGGTTCCTGCAGCTCCCTCCCTTTCTTTCGGCGAGCCTGAGGCGGCGGCAGCTGTACAGGAGGCACCCGCACCTGTGGCAGAGGCAGTACCTGAGAAGGAACCTGAAGAAGCGATCCTCACCCCAGAGGAAATGAAGATGGTCGATGACTTCGCCAAACAGATCGACGTCACCAACACCCAGGCGGTCATGACCTATGGTGTAGGTACGCAGAAAAAGATGGCGGACTTTTCCGAGAAGACGCTGGAGAGCGTCAAGACAAAAGACCTGGGCGAAGTGGGCGGCATGATCACATCTCTGGTAACAGAGCTCAAAAATTTTGATGTGGAGGAAGAGGAAAAAGGCCTTTTCGGGCTCTTCAAAAAAGGCGGCAACCGCCTGCAGGAGATGAAGACCAAGTACAGCAAGGTCGAGACCAATGTAGATGCCATCACAAAAGAACTGGAAAAACACCAGATTACGCTGATGAAAGACATTGACCTGCTGGACAAGATGTATGATCTGAATCTGAGTTATTATAAAGAACTTTCCATGTACATCCTTGCCGGTAAAAAGAAGCTGAAAGAAGCCCGCGAAAAAGACCTGGTGGAGCTTCAGGAGAAGGCAAAACGCAGCGGCCTTCCCGAGGACGCGCAGGCAGCCAAGGATTATGCCGAGATGTGCGACCGCTTTGAGAAGAAGCTGCACGATCTGATGCTGACCAGAACCGTTGCCATGCAGACCGGTCCCCAGATTCGTATGATCCAGTCCTCCGATAGTGTTATGGCTGAGAAGATCCAGTCTACGATCGTCAACACGATTCCTCTCTGGAAGAGCCAGATGGTCATTGCCATCGGCGTGGAGCATGCCAATAAGGCAGCCAGGGCCCAGAGAGAAGTCACTAATATGACAAACGAGCTTCTCAAGAAAAACGCGGATGCTCTGAAGATGGCGACGATTGAGACGGCCAAGGAGTCCGAGCGGGGCATCGTGGACATTGAGACTCTCAGACATACCAACGAGATGCTCATCTCCACCATGGACGAAGTGCTGGCGATCCAGACCGAAGGCAAGCAGAAGCGCCAGGAGGCAGAAGCAGAACTGGCGGGGATCGAGAGCCAGCTTCGGGAGAAGATGCTGCAGGCTTCCAAACTGTAAGAACAGCAAAGTGTCCGGCGCAGGTGTGACTTGTAACCCTCACACTGTGACCGGAACGTAAGGGGGCGTTTTCCATTCCAAATTGGCCTTCGGCCAATGGAAAACGCCATTGAGCCCAGTCAGGGCTGTAGGCCCTGCACCAGACAGCAAAGTGTCTGATGCAGGTGTGACTTGTAACCCGTGCACAACTATGCTCTCAAAAATGTGAAATATTTGTGTAGAAAAAATGGATATTTAGTAGTATTATATAAGATACCCCATATAAGATACCCCGAATAATGGTTGAACTATTTAATTTATAAATAACAGCAGTACGGGAATCAGTTATCAAGCCAGCGAATAAGCAAGGAGGAAAACTATGAAGAAAAAACTCGCAATGCTGTTTGTCGTAATCATGATTCTGTCATGCATGCCGGTAATGGCAGCTACTGTACCGGCAGGAGCGGATGCGGCAACAGAGACCGTGACAACACAGGCCGCAACAGGCTGGCGTAAAGTCGGTAAGAATTACAGATATTATTATGCGGCAGGCAAGTATTACAAGAACTGCGTTAAAAAGATCGGCGGCAAATTATACGGTTTTAATGACAAGGGCAATCTTTGCTGCGGATGGTTCAGAATCAAGACAATGACATTTTATGCCAGTGTGAAACAGGGTGCACCCGGAGTCAATAAGGGCGCGATTCTGACCGGTTACAGAAAGATTGGCAATGACTACTATTATCTTCACCCCCAGAAGGGCGGCGCACGTGCCAGCGGCTTTATTACAGTCAAAGGCAAACTGCTCTACTTCAATCCTTCAGGCGGTAAGCAGGTTCGTACAAAGGGCTGGATCACTGTAGGCAAGTACATGTACTATGTAAAAGCTGACGGCTCCATCGCCACCAATACTACCATCGACGGCCACAAGATCGGCGCAAACGGTGCTGTTTCGGATCCTTACGGATACGACAGAAAGGCACAGGGCTACAGCAGTGAGACCCGTTATCTGATCCTTGTCAACAAGAGCAGACACCTTGTTAACTTCTATCAGGGTTCCAAGGGCCACTGGGTCAACATCAAGAGAAATATTCTCTGCACAATCGGCAAGAAGTCTTCTCCGACCAAGTCCGGTAACTTCAAGCTTTCTCTGAAGGTCACAAAGAACGGTAAGTATGGCCGTAAGGACTTCAAGGGAACGACAGCATTCTATGCATTCAGAATCAATGCAGGAAACTTCTTCCACTCTGTCCTTTACAGAAAGGGATGCTCAAATCCCTATACAAGCTCTCCTGTTGATGCAACACTGGGCAAGAGCATTTCCAACAGCTGCATCCGTCTTCCTCTGGCAGATGCCAAGTTTATCTGGGATAACATGAAGCGCGGCACACGTGTTGTCGTATATTAATAAATCTTCAGACGGAGGATTTGTTATGAAAAAGAAATACACTATGCTGCTCACAGCACTCCTGATCCTCATTCTGTCCTGTACGCCTGTTATGGCGGTTACAGTTCCGGCAGAGGCAGATGCTGCGGCAGCGGAAGAGACCGTGACTGCACAGGCAGCTACGGGCTGGCGCAAAGTCGGAAGCAACTACAGATTTTACTATGCAGCCGGCAAGTATTATAAGAACTGCGTCAGAAAAATCGGCGGAAAATTATTCGGCTTTAACGCGCAGGGCAACCTGTGCTGCGGCTGGTACAGAATCAAAGGAATGACTCTTTATGCCAGCGTGAAGCAGGGCGCACCCGGAGTCAACAAGGGCCAGATCCTGACCGGCTACAGAAAGATCGGTAATGACTACTATTACCTCCACCCTCAGAAGGGCGGCGCCCGCGCAGGCGGTTTTATCACCATCAATAAGAAGCTGTACTATTTCAGCACTTATGATGGAAAACAGCGCCGTACCAAAGGCTGGTTTATCGTAAACAACAAGATGTACTATGTGAAGGCCGATGGTTCCATTGCCACCAATACAACTGTTGACGGCTATAAGATCGGTGCAAGCGGAGCAGTCGCCGACATCCGGGGCATGGACAAGAAGGCGCAGGGCTACAGCAGCAAGACCCGTTATCTGATCCTTGTGAACAAGAAGAACCACGAGATCAACGTGTATCACGGATCCAAGGGAAGCTGGTCGATCACACGCAGAGGAATGCTCTGCACGATCGGCAAGTCCTCCACACCGTCTCCGTCCGGACATTTCCGTCTCGACTACAAGAACTCCAGAGCATACGGCTACAAGGACTTCAAGGGATCAACAGCTTTCTATGCTACCAGACTTACGGCAGGAAACTATATCCATTCAGTCCTGTACAGAAAGGGCTGCAGAAATCCCTATAAGAGCTCTCCTATTGACAGGAGACTCGGCAGGAGCATCTCCAACAGCTGCATTCGTCTGGAACTTGAAAACGCAAAATATATTTACCAGGTAACCCCCAAGAATACTACTATTATCGTGTATTGATTTAGTGATCAAAGATTGCTTTTTCATCGCGTAAGACTCGCGAACGAGTCTTGAATAAATCAGCATGAATGAAAACACCGCCCGCGGAACATCAGTTCCGCAGGGCGGTGTTTTTTTGTTCATTCATTCAGAGTTGGAAAAACGGTCCGTTGAGAGTAGTTTCCTTGAGAGCGGTCCTCAGGGGAAACAGTCCCGTTAAGTGCAATTCCCGGGAGAGACGGTCCCGTTGAGAGCGATTCCCTGGAGATGGAGAAACGGTCCCGTTGAAAAATGATTAATCCCTCTGTCATTCCAGCCTGCCGAGGCAGATCAGGATGTAATCGCCGCGGTCGACGATGTCATAGGTTGTCATACCGAGTTCCCGGGCTTCCTCGTTATAAGGCTCCAGTTCGGTACGGGAAAGCGCTTTTACATCGAAATCATATCCGTAGTAGGCGAGGAAGGTACTCATGAGTTCACCGTCAAATTCCCAGTGGTAAAAGTCAATGGCGGAGTTGACGGTGGTCTGAACCAGCATAGGGGCTTTCCATTCTTCCGTTCCGTCGATTTTGTGACGGATCCTGCGGAAGAGGCGTCCGTTCCATGTCTGCGCCATATCGTGTGTGGCCGCATAGGAGGCACTGCCGTTGGAAAAATCGCCTACAAAGATCAGGGGCTTGCTTGTGTCGAACTCATCTGTAAGCTTGTAGCCGATCTGATGCATAACCGCCGCCTCGTTGTCGTAGCGCTGGTTATTGAGCGCGAGGAAACGGTGAAGGTGGGCAGCCTGCCGCCAGGTGATGAACAGGAGCAGGACCAGACCGCAGCGGCCAAGCCGGACACGGAAACGGCTGTTGTTCAATAGACCGGTGTTGATCAGATCATAAAAGTTTTCCGCGAACAGGTAAAAGACAAAAGCACAGAAAACCATCAGTGTGATCGAAGTGCGATAGAACATCACGGTGCCCTGGATGATCGGAATCAGGAACAGAGAGATGCCAATGCAGATTCCCAGAAATACGGGAAGGACCGACTTGTTTCTGAAGGCCAGGATAAAGCAGCGGATTACAAAAAGAACAGTGCATACGATGAAAATCGTGATCGGCAGGTTGATCAGGGAGGCGGCGCCGTAGTTGACCAGAAGAGCTTTGATCAGGGCGGCTGCCTGCGCGCCGATCTGTCCCTTCTTCCATCCGATATTTGTGGCGCCGGTACTTTTGCGGCTCAGATGCAGGATGGCAAGAAGCCCGTAGCCGATGATGAGACGCAGAATAAAGGCGATGAAAAGAGGAATGGCAAATCGTATGCCCTCAAAGAACCAGGCGGATCTGCGTTCTGTGGCATTGTGATGTATACAATGCTGATAAAAGAGGATGATCAGCACGACGGCAATATAGACCGGAGCAATGGATTCTGCACTGGAAATGACCACAGAGAGAGGGATGCCGGCAAGCAGAAGGACTTTTGCCTGTTCCCTGAAGGCTTCTGATTCTTTTTTTTCGGTCAGCAGCCAGAGTATGATCATGAAGCAGCAGAAGAAGTCTCCCGGGACAATGATCGTCCCTCCGCATGTGAATTCCCAGATCTCACAGATAATGGGAAAAGTAATAAAGGAGCAGGCCGCGATCGTATAGAGCCAAACCCGATCCCGCTTTCCGTTGAGGTAATAGAGCAGGCAGGCAAAGGCGGTCCCGGCAAGCATCAGGAAGCAGCAGGAAAGGAATTTGTCCAGGAAGGGGACACAGTCACCGAAGGAAAAAATCTTTTTCCACAGAACGGCACCCCATCGAAGGTCCCGGATCCATACCGTACCGTCTACATATTTGAAAGTTGCCAGGTCATCCGCGCCGACGGTGCGGTTGAGCATGGAAAAACCAAAAGCTCCGAATGTGTAAAAGAGCAGGGGGATCCAGTAGGATTTCCTGCTCGTGATTTTTTCGGAGAAGTCTTTTAAAAGAGCATACATAGCCTGTTTCCTTTCGGGCGCGCAGTCACGCAGCCATGGCAGTTTCGTCGGCTCAGAGCCGGGATATGATGACACCTGCGATGATGATCGCGACGCCAAGAACCTTTCGCGCGGATACTTTTTCCTTGAGGATCAGTGCGCCCATGACGAAGACCCAGACAAAGCTGGTGGAGGTAATGCAGGGCATGACAGACAGCGGTACCCAGCGGAGCGCGATCTGATTGATGGCGAGCGTGAGAAACAGAAGACCGTAGGAGACGATGACGCGGATGTTCAGAAATTTGCTGAAAAATCCTTTTCCGCCGGTCGTATTCGCCTGGGTCTTGAGCAGGATCTGGCTCAGAGCGGTGATAAAAGCGCCGACTATAGCGGCGGCATAGCAAATCTGCGGAGTGAGAATATTGGACATTCGGCTGATACCTCCTGACTTATTGTGCCGGAGAAGATTCGTTGGGGTCTGCTTTTTT
>ONXK01000135.1 GCA_900321785.1 uncultured Lachnospiraceae bacterium
ACATTTACATTATCCCTTTTCTGCTTCATGCTCCGTACTGCTGTCACGACACGGTCATTTCGATTGTAGTCCTGAATGATCTCCACGCCGTAATAACCCGCTTCACGCAAAAGAGCTGCCACATCCTCGCCCTGGTCATATCCGATCTCCAGCATGATCCTGCCGCCGATCACAAGGTGATCCGGTGCTTCCTGAATGATCCTGCGGTAAAAATCGAGACCGTCTTCACCGCCGTCAAGGGCCAGTCTGGGCTCGGCGCAGCGGACCTCCGGTGCCAGGGTCTCGATCACCCCTGTCCGGATGTAGGGAGGATTTGAAATTATCATATCATATTTTTCGGGGCTGGAAAACGGACCATTCAAAGGCCTTTGCTGCATGTCCTTCTCCGGGACTGTATCATTTTCCTCTCCGGGTCTGCCGCTGCCAAGTGCATCGAACAGGTCTCCCCGGAGCCATACGACGCGGTCAGCAAGTCCAAGTGAACCAGCATTGTGCCTGGCGATCCGCAGTGCAGGTTCGGAAATGTCCGTTCCCACACCTATGCAGTCGTTGGAATAATGCAGGAGGCTGAGCAGGATGCACCCGCTTCCGGTACACAGATCCAGGATCCTGGACCCGTCCTCCAGATAACGGAGCGCCTCCTCTACCAGGTTTTCCGTATCCTGTTCCGGGATCAGCACATCCGGAGAAACGACAAAAGGCAGTCCCATGAAGGACTGCTCCCCGATGATATATGCCAGCGGCTCTCTTGCCGCCCTTTTATGTACTGCTTCCATGAAGGCATCTCTTGCCTTTGGCTCCACTGCTGTCTCAGGATCTGCCAGAAGACGGTGGGCGGGAATACCGCAGTAATGTCAGCGGGATACTTTTCCGATCCGTTTTCTTTCATCGATCAGCTCCATATTCTCGCCTTCTCAGACGTCCAGATCAAACCCCCGGCGCTTGCGGGCAGGCTCGGCGCGTCTGCTCCTCAGTTTTTTGAACTGCTGAGCAGTCGGCCGGGACGCATGCAGCATGCCGACAGGCTCGCAAACGCCTCGCTCATTGCTGACGCGCAAACTCCCTTTTCAAATAATCGCGCCAGTCAAAGACCGCCTCGACAGAGGCAATGGCGGTCTCCAGCATCTCTTCATCAGGTTCCTTGGTCGTCAGGCCCTGCAGCCACAGGCCGGGCTTTGACAAGATCCCGATCACGGGGTTATCGGAGCTGCCCGCAAAGCGGATCAGTTCGTAGGAAATGCCCGAGATCACCGGAAGCAGCAGGATCCGGATGCCCAGACGCAGCAGGGGATTTCTGACTTTGATAAAGAAAAACAGGATGATGCTGACCAGCATGACAAAGACTATGAAGCTGCTGCCGCAGCGCTTGTGAAAACGCGTCGCCCGGGCGGCATTTTCCACGGTCAGCTCATGCCCCGTCTCCAGGCAGTTGATGCATTTATGTTCCGCTCCGTGGTACTGGAAAAGCCTGCGGATATCCTTCATCTGAGAGATCAGGAGGATATAGAGGACAAAGATCGCAATGCGGATAAGACCCTCAAACAGAGAGAGCAGACCGGGATTTCCGATAAAGGCCACCAGGTGAGAAGCTAGAAAGACCGGCAGGGCCATAAAGAGTCCCAGAGCTATGACCACGCTGACGATAGTGACAAGTGTCATCATGATCCGCTCTGCCGGAGATTCCTTTTCCGCTGTTTTGTCACCGGTCCCTTTTTGATTTTCTCCTGTGCCGTCCTGTTCTTTTTCCGCCATCCCGGTCCCGGACTCTCCGGTATCTGTCATCTCAGACCCGGCTTTTTCTGTCCCGGTCTTATCCGTTCCGGCCTCTTCTCTCTGCGTCTTCTTTGCTTTTGCCTCTGCGGAATCTTCCGCATCGGGATCATCCTCGGCGTAGACCGTAGCCGAATAGTCGGTACAACGCATTCCCAGGATCAGAGAATCGACAAAGGCAAAAACGCCTCTGGCAAAGGGGATCTTTTTGAGCGGAGAACCGGCCATGACTCCCTTATAAATGTCCTCTTTGATGACAATACTGCCGTCGCTCTTGCGCACAGCGATCGCATACTTTTCCTTATTGCGCATCATGACGCCCTCGAGGACCGCCTGACCGCCGATTCCGGAATTATGCTGTCTGCATTCCTTCATAAATCAAATACCAATAATCAAATACCAATCTTTATGTTGTAAACCTGTATATATACTCTTTATTCTATAACAATAACGGCAAGACGCAGCGGAAATATCCGTTGTCGTCTTGCCGTCTGCATTTTTTGTATCAATATTAGTTGTTGCCCAGACCATACTTTCTGTTGAACTTATCGATACGACCCTTGGCAGCTGCTGTCTTCTGAGTGCCGGTGTAGAAAGAATGGCACTTGGAGCAAACTTCGACGTGGATCTCCTGAGAAGTGGAGCCGGTTACGAAAGTGTTGCCGCAGTTGCAGGTTACAGTTGCCTGATAATACTTGGGATGGATTCCCTCTCTCATGATTTTCCTCCTTACCTGGACGCCTGATGCCGGACGGAGCCGAATACTGGTTTAAGCGCCCTGTATGATTCAAATAGCCTCTTGCATACCGCCGACGGAAAGATTATCCAAAATATCAACCGCCGCCGCATGCACAACAAAAACAGCTGTATTGAAACAGCTTGACAATTATAACACGGGCAAAAGGCATGTGCAATAGTTTTCTGTATGGTATAATTTATTGAGAAAGGAGTCTGCCATGATCCACGAAGTCGAAATCAGCACCATGAACGATCTTTTTGAAATGATTTCCGAGCAGGAATACCGTGAAGATCTGGGCCGCCACCGCAATCTTTTTATCTACCGCGGTGAACCGGATGCATCCTTTACGCTCTCCACAAGTCTGCGCAGGCACTGCAAAGACAAGAGCCGGATCCTTGAGCCGCCCCTGCTGCTCAATTTCACCAAATACGCGATCCTGCAGGAACCTACACTGCAGGACTCCGTCTGGAATCAGATGATCCTGGGACAGCATCACGGACTGCCCACCCGGCTCCTGGACTGGTCCTTTTCTCCCATCATTGCCCTCCATTTCGCGACAACGGAGAATGATCTGGAGATGATGGACGCTCATGATGCTGTGGTCTGGCGCATCGATATTCATGAACTGCACGCTATGCTCCCGGAGAAATACAGGGCATGCATCCGCAAATATAATACGACGGTCTTCTCCGTCAACATGATCCGGGAAGTCTGCAACAGTCTCAAGCAGTATGATGAAGACATGCAGGACAATTGCATGGTTATTATCGAGCCGCCCTCTCTGGATCCCCGGATCGTCAACCAGTACTCCTTCTTCTCCGTGATTCCGGACAAGATGGTCGATATCACGGGATTTCTGGACAGGTGCACAGATCTGACCTGCCGTTTTGTCATCAAAAAAGAGCTCCGTTGGAGGATCCGGGATATGCTGGATCACCAGAACATCACAGAACGCATTGTCTATCCCGGCCTCGACGGTCTCTCCCACTGGCTGGGCAGACATTATTTCGTCCGCGACTGACAGGCCGCCTGCGGCCGGTTCCGGTCATTGACTTATGTCAGCCGGTTTTCCTCATTGGTTCTGCTGCCGGCCCGGCTCTTCCTGCGGGCCGGTTACGACCTGGCGCACGATCTTGCCGTTCCACTCTCCTGTCTCGACCATCTGCGCATCAGGATTATAGTACTCCCGCAGAAAGGCAAGGGTCGCTTCGGGATCCTCGTCCAGCAGATAAACCGACGCGGCCTGTTCCGTTGTGCCCGCGATCGCCTCATAGGGATTGTCCGTAAAACCGTATTTTTCCAGCAGGGCGTTGTAAGGGGCGGACTCCACCTTCCAGCCGCCCAAAAGGGCGACGTTGGAAAGCATTCCGACGGGCATCGGCTCAAAGGGATTGCAGCAGCGGGAGGCAGACAGTATCCCCAGCTTGCTGACATAGAGGTGGTCTTTATCCTCAGAGATCTCCATCATCTTTTCTCTGGTCTCCAGCCGTCTCTGCCGGCTGTCCTCACAATGAGACGCAAGCCGTCCCTTCCATCCGGGGATCTGCACAAAGGCACAAAGCCCCATTACGCCGAGGACCAGGATGGCCCGCACCGCGTTGGCCGGCATCTTTTTGTGTTCCGATTTCCATGTCCACAAAAGTACTGTCAAAACACTCATCCACAGGCCGACATCGACTCTGTTGTAGAGATACCTTCCCTTCAGGAAGAGATAGTAATAAAGCGCTCCGAACAAAACAGCCTCCGCCGCCAGGGCAAGGATTGCCCGCCAGTCATGTCTTCCATAAAAGATCCACAGGCAGAAAACTGCGATAAAGCACCACACCAGCCTGTTTTTCAGAAAGCCCTTCGGCACCTCTTTTAAAAAGTCCTTTGCCGTGGACAGGCCGGGCTTTTTCGTCTCTCTCACCTCCATGAGTTTTTTCATCACATCCGTCGAAAAGACAGCTGTATCTCCGCTGTTCCAGGTATCGAAAAGATCATAGGCTGCACGGCTGACGCCGAGCTGTGTATAGAGTTCTTCATACTCCTCATATTTCGGCATACCATAATCCATGAGCTCGGAACGGGTATCATTGTATTCCACATAGTTTTTCCAGACAGGGTCCTTCTGGTATGTCGATCTGTCAAAGATCACCAGGCCGGCGCAAAGAGCCCCCAGAAACAGGCACATGAGGATGCAGCGAAGGAGGATTCTGCCGGCGCCGGCGGCAGATCCCTTCCGCGTCGGGGATGTTTTCCTGCCGGCGGACTTTCCGTCCGGGTTAATGCGTCCATCCGCTCCCTTCCCTGCTGCCGGATATTTTCTTCCCGCGTCGAGGAGCATGAGAAAGGGGATCCCCGCTGTGAGCGCCGCACAGGCGGCAAACTGCGCATATCTGCCCAGTATGCTGCAGACCGCGAGCGCGATTCCCATGACGGCATCTGCCCACAGGATCCTGCCTGCAGGCGGCACGGCGCCGGCATCATAATCTGTGTCCGATGCTCCCCACAGGCCGTTCCAGATCAGCATCATCCCAGCAGCAGCCAGAACCCCCGCCGTCTTGGTGTACTGGATATTGATATAACATTCATAGGCCGCGAATGCCTGGACCAGAAGTGCCAGCGCAAACCCTGCACCTTTGCGGACCCGGCAGGTCAGCACATAGGTGATCCCGGTAAAAGCGGCACAGAGGGCGGCATACTGAAACCAGGAATACCAGGGGACCAGGGGAAAACTTTTATATAGTCCGGCCAATACCAGGCCGACCAGATAATTCTGATAGACCATATGCGGATCAAAACTTCCGCAGGAACCGTTGACAAACTGTACGATCGTT
Source organism: uncultured Lachnospiraceae bacterium (assembly GCA_900321785.1). Lineage (GTDB taxonomy): Bacteria > Bacillota > Clostridia > Lachnospirales > Lachnospiraceae > CAG-791. The sequence continues at coordinate 5,329 of ONXK01000135.1, forward strand.
ATATCATCGCTTCCCTCAAATACCGGCGAGAACATCCGGTGCAGCAGGAGCATCATGAAAATATTAAATACCAGTGAAAAAATAAAGCGCACCAGCCGCCCTTTCCCGCCAAGAGGCTTCACCGGCCTGCTGCTCCTGGCCAGATCCCGTCTGATCTCTGTGTCTGTTTCCCTGTCATTATTCCAGGCTGTCATTGTATCCATCTTTTCCCTGTGAGACATTCTCCGCACTGTCCTTTCATCAACTACAAGGTCGATTTTTCTATAATAAAGCATGTAAATCACAATTATAACGCCCCTTGGTTTAGATTACAAATATGCGCGATAGCAATGAGCCATGCACGGACAAATCAAAACACGGGCGCGCCGAGCTTGCTCGGAAGCGACAGGGGTTTGATTTGGACGTATACGGCGAATGCCGCGACAGTGAGCAAACGCCCTGCGTTTGCGAACCTGTCG
>ONXK01000255.1 GCA_900321785.1 uncultured Lachnospiraceae bacterium
CGCTCCCTTCTGGACTCTTTTGACGAGTATAGCGGCAGAGGGGAAGAGGACAGTGCCAACCGCGCACTGGGCACGGCACTTGCCTGGCTGATGCTGGCGGCCCTTCTGCGCGACAGCTGTAAGTGCCTTTGCAGTCTTCTGCCCCAGAACATACAGATTCTGCAGGTGGAGGAGCGGGAGGCAGGGCTGAAAGGGCTTCCGCCCATTGCTGCTGTCTCCCGGCCCCCGGTAAACGGGCGGATTTTCAAGGGCAGGCAGCAGGAACTGGAATGGATCGACGAGCAGTTCCGACGCAGGTTAAGTCCCGTCTGGATCACCGGGGACGGCGGCTGCGGCAAGACTTCTCTTGCCCTGCAGTCCCTTTTCATGAAGATCTCTTTACTACGATCGCGGAGATCCGCTTTCAGGACAGGCTGCGCTGGGAGGAAATGTCTGGAGAAGACCTGTTTGCCTTTCATCTGTCCCGCATTGCGCGCTACGGCAGCCGCCTGCTTTTGCTCATCGACAACTTTGACGCGGACCGGTATGACCGGACCTTTTTTGAGCTGCTGGGAGAAGTATGTGAGGCGGACCCAAGGCTCTTTGTGCCGCCGCAGTATCCCTCCGTCTGCCTTTCCGACCCGGCCCACCTTCTGTCACGTGCCGAACTGACAGAGCTGGCAAGGGAAATCTATGACGATCACGAGTGGACGGAAGCAGAAGAGGTGATGATGGAGGAGATCATCCTTTCTGTCGGCAAGCATGTCATGGTGGTCGAACTGATCGCGGCGGCCCTCAAGTACAATGCGGGCTTCAGCACGGTCGAAGAGGTCCTGGGGAAAGTGCGCAGCGGCAGATATTCACAGATCAAAAACGAGGCTGCCGGTCCTTATCGAGGGGCCCCGGATGTTTACAGCCGGATGTCCGGGCTTTTTACTTTTGCCGCTTTTTCCAAAGAACAGCAGATGCTGCTCCGCATCCTGTCCCTGCTCCCCGGGAGCGGGCTGGACCGGGGACTGTTCATGGAACTGTGCGAAAATACCTTTCGGCCGGAGATCCTGCGGCAGATGCTCCTGCGTTTCCGCGACCTGCACCTGGTCAATGTCGGAAAAACCATTTCCATGCATCCTGTCACAGCGGACCTGGCCGCGGACAAACTGCTCCCGGATCCGGACAACTGCGGAGACTTTATCCGACGCTCGCTCGCCTATTATGAGCAGTACACAGAACAGAACCGGGATTACCGGCTGCTGGGGCAGGTTTCGCGCCTGCTCATGCGCTTTTATTACAGACTCGGACAGCAGGAAGAGAAAGGAGCGGTGAGCGATGAAAACGGACCGGGGAAAAGAGGTCTGGCAGAGGGCGCACAGGCCGCATGGAAGGCTTCCCTGATCGAGTATGAGATCGGGCATCCGCAGACAGCACTGCAATGGGCAAGAGCTGCGGAGAACGCAGTTAAAAAGGATGCGCAGGCAGAGTTTGCCGCCTCGGTCTTTAAGGCCGGCGCCCAGGCGGAAAGAGAACTGGGACATTTTGCGGAGGCCATCGAACACTACCGGAGGGCTATCGAACTGCAGAGATCCAGGGAAGACGGCGGCTTCCCGGAAATCGCGATCACTTACAATGATCTGGCCGTCGTTTTATATGAAACGGAGGATTTCGAACAGGCAAAAGAGCTTCTCGACAAAGCTCTTGAGATCCAGACACAGGCCTATGGTCCGGATGACATCCGGCTTTCCACGACCTGTAACAATCTGGGCCTTTTATACTCCGCGTGGCAGGACCATGACAAGGCTGTGGAATATTATGAAAAGTCCCTTTCCCTGCACAAAAAGTGCTTTGGGGAACTGCACCCGGGGACTGCTGTCATCTGCTGTAATCTCGGTCAGGAATTTAGTGAGCTGTCAGACACAGAGACCGCCGCTTCTTTCTTTGACCGCGCCCTGCGGATCAATACGGAACTATTCGGGGAGGACTTTGCCGGAAACGCCGGCATCTGCAATAATGTCGGTCTGCTCTACGATGAACTCTGCCGCAGGGCCGCTGACGAGGGCCGCGAAGAGGAGGCGGAAAAACTGCTGGACACAGCCTTCCACTGGTACTGGAAAGCGCTCGCCATCCTGGACAAAAGCTATGGGCCGGAAAACCCGCACAGGGCGGACCTGTACAACAATATGGCCCACGCTTATCTGTTGAGGGGGGATACGAAAAACGGTTTTTTGTGTTTTGAGACAGCCATTGCTATCCTGAAAAAGATCTATGGCAGCGACCATCCCCGAGCGGAGGCGGTCATGGAGGATTATGCCGCCGCCAGAGAATGGTTTGAGGAAAAAGCCTGAGGAAAAAGTCTGAGGAAAAAGATCTGGGAAAAGCACCCGGGAAGAACTGCGAAAAAGCCATCCGAGGGGATTCATAAAAACCCTTCGGATGGCTTTTTGCAGGTCGGCCGTCCAATACCTCAAAAGAGGCTTATAAATGTTTACTGTGCGACTTTGGCAAGTTTAACATTAATTCTGCCCATTGCCTCTGTGTAGTAGACAAGCTCTTCCGAAGACATGTCTTCGTCTTCCTCGAGCTTTTCCATTGCATCCATGGTGTCTGCATAGTCCTGCATAAATCTGGCATAATCCAGCAGCATGGAGGCATCGCTGCCGCCGCTTTCTTTATATTTCTCCATGAATTCCACATAGGAATCAAAGAAGGCTTCGTATTCGTCCACCATCTTTTTAAAAGAGGGGCGGATCCCGTCTACAGGGGCATCATCATTTGATTCCGCCTCCCGGTCTTCTGCTTCCTCAGAGGATTCATGGTTTTTACTGTCTTCAGTATCTTTCGAATCTTCCGTATCGGAATTATCGCTATCTGTTTCCTCTTTTTCTGTGTCCGCTTCATCGAAGCTGCTGTCCTGTGCATCTTCCACATCGGAATCCTCTCTGGACGAATCCGCCTCTGCACTGGCTGTCTGTGTCCGGGGAGCAGCGGCCGTATTGCCGGAATCAGATCCGGAGTCTTTACCGCCAAGCCGGGTAAATATAAAGATCAGGACTACAATCAGGATTATCAGGGGCAGTTTGCTTTTTTTCTTTTTCATTTTGCTTCATCCTCCGGCAAGAATCGTATCCATTTGACTTCCCGCTGCATGTGTGGTGCAGCTGTTATGTCAAATATATCTTTCCGGGGGCCGGCGCTCTATGCAAATACCGGGGATTGGCGCCCCTGATCTTGCACGCCGGATGCAAAACGCTATTTGTCCCCGCCTATGGGAAATTTGCTCTGCGGCAGTCTGCGCAGAAGGAAGCAAGGGATCAGAGCTGTGCCGCCACCTCCAGAGCGACCTCCATCATGTTGGTGAAGTTGTTCTGGCGCTCTTCGGCAGTGGTCTCTTCTCCGGTCACAAGGGAGTCGGATACAGTGAAGATACCCAGGGCCTTGACGTCTTCAAAGGAGTTATCGACTGCCTGGGAGGCATCATCGGCCCCTTCGGCGGCACAGGCGGCACGCACGGCGTTGCAGTAGAGGGCGAAGGACTCCATTTCGACGCCGAGGCAGCCCATTTTTGCCCAGTCCTTCCAGACAGGCTTTTCGGTATAAAAGGTGTCCGAGGACAGGATATTGCCTACTATATAAGGATAGCCGTGCTCCTCAGCGACAAGAACAGCCTTGCGCAATAGGTCAAAGGAGGAAATCGCTGAAAAAGTGCCGTCAAGACCGTATTGGGAGGCATAGTTGGAATTTGTGCAGGCACCCTGTGCCATGATAATATCGCCGATTTTTGCCTTCCTGTTGATGGATCCGCAGGAGCCTACCCGGATCAGATTTTTGACACCGTAGAAATGGATCAGCTCGTAGGAATAGAGGCCGATGGAAGGGATCCCCATGCCGGTGCCCATGACAGAGACGGGTTTTCCCTTGTAGGTACCTGTATATCCGAACATGTTTCGGACTGCATTGAACTGTACGGGATCGGAGAGATAGGTCTCCGCGATGACCTTGGCGCGAAGAGGGTCGCCCGGAAGGAGAATGGTCTTTGCGATGTCTCCGGGATTTGCCGCATTATGGGGTGTTGACATGCTTACCTCCTGTTCTGGTATCTTTTCAAGCGCTGTGCGCTGATTACCTGTTGTTCTGACCGTCCGCGAAAAAGGGACTTCGGGATTCACGGACGGGTGCTGATGTCAGTAGTTTCTGAACCACAATGGTGTTCTAATTATACCATAGATTGGTGACCGGTAACGCTTGTCTTTTTGTTTGCTTTGGATTACACTGAGCGCTGAAGTTACTGCGCAGATCTGTCTGAGACCCGGGGTGAAGCGCTGAAGACAAAGACGGCGAAGCAGATTGATCATTATGAGCGCTCAGGCATAGACTGCCGGGAGGAAAGAAAACAGCAATGAAAAAGAAAAACAGAAGCATATGGCTGATCACGGGTGTCCTGATCATGCTGATCGCGGGCTCAGTCTATACCTGGACCATCATTTCGCGGTCGATCGCGGCGAC